>DATKKY010000227.1:0-6219 GCA_035542695.1 bacterium
CCTGCCAGCAGTCCTGATGAAGTCCCTGATTGCTGCGCCCGTGGGAGACGTTATCAAACCTGCAGTGTCAGGAAACTTCGGAAGCGGCCGCTTGCGGGACTCGTCGAAGAGCCCCTCTCTCTCCAACCGGGCTTTGAGCTCATTGAAAGCGGCGTAGAGCTCACCACGCCCTGCAGCCACCAGCGTGTTCACCACCAGCTGGTACTGGCCGCGCTTCTCGTAAACGCTCAGTCTGCCCTGGGCAATTACCCGGAGCCCTTCTTCCGGCACCAGCGCACCCTGACGAGCCGTCTTAAAGAAGACGCAGCTGAGCTGCGCCAGATCGTCCTTCAACGTGAAGTAGGCGTGGCCCGAGGAATGGAGCGTGCAGTTGGAGATCTCGCCCACCACCCAGACATGCGGGAACTCGTCCTCAATCGAGGCCTTGACGGACGACGTCAGCTCGAAGACCGAATAGACCTTGTCGCCCTTAGCAGGACCCCCTAAGGTCTGCATGCCTGGTTCCTCGCCACCTTGGCCGTGTTCTTGAGCAACATCGCCACCGTCAGGAGGCCGACCCCACCGGGCACGGGCGTAATGTAAGATGCCACCTCGGTGAGAGGCGCGAAGTCAGCGTCGCCTACGACCAGGTAGCCCTTCTCCACCGAAGAGTCCGTGATCCTGTTGACACCTACGTCAATCACAATGGCGCCGGCTTTGATCATGTCCGCCTTGAGGAACCGCGGGCTCCCCATCGCGACTACCACCATGTCAGCCAACCGTGTGAGCTGGACTACGTCCCTAGTCCGGGAGTGGCATACCGTCACGGTGCAGTTCCGGCCTTTGGCCTTGGCCATAAGCAGTGCGGCCAGCGGCTTGCCTACGATGCTGCTACGGCCCACGATAACGACGTTCGCGCCCTCAATCGGGACTTGATAGTGATTCAGCAGTTCCAGTATGCCCAGAGGCGTGCACGGAACTACGTAGGGGTATCCCAGCAGCAGCTTGCCCAGATTCTCCGGAGTGAGCCCGTCAACGTCCTTAACCGGGTCGATGCCCGAGAAGACCTGCTCCGCGTCGATCGCGGCCGGAAGCGGCAGTTGAACCAAGATGCCGTGGACCCGCTCGTCTCGATTGAGTCGATCGATCACTCCGAGGAGTTCGCTTTGGGGTACGTCCGCAGCCAGTTCGATGGTCGATGAGCCGATGCCCACCCGCATACAGGCCTTTGCCTTGCCGGTGACGTAGAGCCTGGACGCCGGGTCATCACCCACCAGGACCACGGCGAGCGATGGCACAACCCCCGCCATCTTGAGCTGAGCGACCTCCTCACTGACAAGCGCCTCGATTCTTCTCGCCAGAGGCTTGCCTTCGAGCAGGGTCGCCTTCATTCGATCGCCGCCCCTACCATCGGCCGATCCAGCCGCGTGATTGTCACCGCCTTGCGTGTGCGGCTGTCGATCGATATCACTACCGCCGAAAGCCTGACATCGCCGGCCGCAACCTCGAAGCGCGCTGGAATGCTTGTCAGGAATCGCTCGATGATCGCGGTCTTGTCAATTCCGATCACGGAATCAAAGGGTCCCGTCATCCCAACATCGGTGATGTAAGCCGTGCCGCCGGGCAAGACGCGGTCGTCAGAGGTCTGCACGTGGGTGTGAGTGCCCACAACCGCGGAGACCTTGCCGTCCAGATACCACCCCATGGCCACCTTCTCGCTGGTCGCCTCGGCGTGCATGTCAACCAATGTCACCATGTTCGGCGCGTTGCCCAGCACAGCATCGACGGCGCGAAACGGGCAGTCCAATGGCTGCATGAACACCCGGCCCGAAAGATTGATGACGCAGATCTTGATGCCGCGCGAAGTCTCGAAGACCGCCCAGCCGCGTCCCGGGAGCCTGGGGGGATAGTTCAAGGGCCTGAGCACATTGGACATAGAGTCCAGATCGGCAAGCACTTCGCGCCGATCCCAAATATGGTTGCCCGAGGTGAGGACGTCCACGCCGATAGCAGTCAGTTCCTCGGCCAGCTTCCGCGTAAGACCAAACCCGCCCGCGGCATTCTCCCCGTTGGCTATCGTGAAGTCGACCGCGAATTCCTTCTTGATGCCGGGCAGCAACCATTCCAGGGCATTCCGGCCCGGACGCCCGATCACGTCGCCAATGAAGAGGATGTTGAAATCGCCACTACTTGGCATATTCTATCGCGCGGGTCTCGCGTATCACCACGACCTTCACCTGGCCCGGATACTCGAGCTCCTTTTCGACCTTTCGGGCTATCTCCCCTGCGAGTTCCTCGGCCTTGCCGTCATCTATCTCCTTGCTCTCGACCATGATCCTGATTTCGCGTCCGGCCTGGATCGCAAATGCTTTGGCCACGCCCTTGAAGGAATCTGCCACCTTCTCAAGCTTCTCCAGACGCTTGACGTAGCTTTCCAGCGTTTCCCGCCTGGCGCCCGGCCGCGCGCTTGAGACAGCATCAGCCGCCTGGACCAACACCGATATCGCCGACTCAGTCACGGCATCGCTGTGGTGCGAGGATATGGCGTGAACCACCCCCGCGTTCTCGCCGTACTTCTCTGCCAGCTCCCCACCTATCTGAGTGTGAGTGCCCTCGGCCTCATGGTCCACCGCCTTGCCTATGTCATGCAAGAGACCCGCACGCTTGGCGAGGGACACATCGAACTTGAGTTCCGCAGCCATCATGCCGGCCAGATACGCGACTTCCTTGCTATGCTGCAGCACGTTCTGCCCGTAGCTGGTCCGGTACTGCAACCTGCCCAGCAGCTTGATCAGCTCCGGATGGAGCCCGTGCACGCCAACATCCAGCGAGACCTGCTCGCCGACCTCCCGGATCTTCTCATCCATCTCGGCCTGGACCTTGGCCACAATCTCCTCGATGCGGGCCGGATGAATCCTGCCGTCAGCTACCAGCCTTTCCAGCGAGACCTTGGCCACCTCGCGCCGTACCGGATCGAAGCCCGACAGAATCACAGCTTCGGGCGTATCGTCGATGATCACGTCGATGCCCGTCGAAAGCTCGAAGGACCTGATGTTCCTTCCCTCGCGCCCGATTATCCGCCCCTTCATTTCCTCGTTGGGCAGGGACACCACCGACACGGTGGATTCCACAACATGGTCGGCCGCGCACCGCTGAATCGCCAGCGTCAGCACTTCCTTGGCCTCGCGCTCAGCCTTCCGCTCAGCCTCGTCTCTAATCTGCCTCACCAGCTGCGCCGCTTCCTGCCTGGCCTCGTTCTCCAGGTTGGTTATCAAGAGCTGCTTGGCTTCCTCGGCAGTCATACCGGCGATCTTCTCCAGCTTGGCGGTCTCTTCCCGCACCAGCCTGGAGAGCTCCTGGTCCCTATCGGCGATGGTCTTCTCCCGAAGGCCGATATCACGCTCGCGCTTCCTGACCTCGGCTTCCTTCTTGTCCAGGATATCAACCTTGCGGTTGAGATTGGTCTCCCGCTCGGCGAAACGCTTCTCCAGGCGCGCCAATTCGCCCTTCCGCGCCTGGGTCTCCTTCTCAAAGCCCTCTTTGGCTTTGTACCACTCGTCCTTAGCCTCAAGGACCGCCTGCCGTCTGTGGGTCTCCGCTTCCTTCTTGGCCTCGGCGATGATCTTCTCAGCCAGCTTCTCAGTGCTCATCAGCTTGCTCTCGCTGGAGCGCTTGCGGGCGTACCAGCCGAGCAAAAAGAGCAATATCGCAAGAATCACGCTGACTACGACGAGAATGATGATGTTTTGAACCATAGGCTACACCTCCCCGGCAATAATAGGTCAACGTCAAGAAACTTCTTCAGGGAGTCTTACTGCTTGCTAGAAGGCTGGACCTAACGTCCGGGATCAGGGAGAGGAGACGAAGTATCTTGGTCTTGACAAGATCAAGGCACCAGCTCCTCCAGCTTTCGCCGCATTCTACGTGTGGATGTCTCAACATCTTGGACGTACTTCTGCTTCTCAGTTCTCTCTCTGAAAAGCTCTTCGGCGATATTCAAAGCGGCAAGTATGGCAATCTTTGTGAGCGAACCTGCAGGTGCCCCGTGCGCAACCTCCTTCATCTTCCCATCGACATACTGCGCAATCTCAAGGATATATCCAGGATCGGCGTCACCTCTTATCTTGTATTCATGACCGAAGATGTCAACGGTCACGCCTTCCTTCTCATCAGGCACCCGTGTTCCCTCCCAAAGTCAGCTTAGCCATGTTTCCCGAACTCCCCAGCATCCTATCCACTCCCCGATATTATTCTTACTGCATAGCTTCAACTTTAGCAAGCATCGAAATCACTTTGGACTTCAGCAAGGCATGTTGCTTCCGGTATGCCTTGTTCTGAGCTGAAAGCTCGCTTGTGTGCTCTCCCTCCTTCTGAAGTTGGCGCAGCTGTTTCTCAAGATGCGCCACTTTTTCCTCCAGTTTTCGCTTGTCTGACAACGCACTGTGCTTATCCGACTTGGATGCCTTGAGGTCATCGACTAGTTTGTCGATCTTGTCGGCCAAACGGTCAAGTTCGCTTCCAGGCATCGCGTCCTACCCCACTTTCGCAAAAGCTGTCACTTGACTCGTACCTTAGCGCCAAACTGCTGATTAAGCCGGGCCTCCATCTTGCGCTGGAGGCCATCAATCTCATCCTCTTTCAGCGTTCGTTCATCGCTCCTAAAGAGAATACCATAGGCAAGGCTCTTGGTGCCAGCGGGAATCTGCTCCCCGCGATAGAGGTCGAAAACCTCCACCGACTCGACCAGCGGTCCGCCTTCGGCCAGGATCACGGCCCTGACATCAACCTCTCGCACTGCCTCGGGCACCACCAGCGCTATGTCCCGCTTCACTCCTGGGTACTTCGGTACCTCCTGGAACCTGACCGGCCGTGCACGGGCCGCCAAGAGCGGCTCGAAATCCAGCTCAGCGACGTAAAGCTTCCGCTTGGAACCCATCGCTTCGCACACCGAGGGCACGAGCTCCCCGAGGTAGCCGAGCCGCTGCTCCTCAGTGCCCGTCTTAAGGACCATCGCCATCCTTCGGCCTGGGTGCAGGATCTCATCGGACGCGTCGGCGAAACCGACGTCAGCTCCGAGGATTTCGGCCAGACTCTCGGCTATGCCTTTGAGATCGTACAGGTCAAAATCCGATGAACCAGCAAACCAAGTCCGCTGCTGCCTCGCACCGGACAGTCCCAAAGCAAGCCTGTAGGGTTCAATCGGGGCGCCGGCTTCCGAGAGGTACACCTTGCCAAGCTCAAAGATTGGGATGCTCTCCTGGCTCATGAACTCGTTGGAAACCAGGGTCTTCACTATTCCCGGCAAGAGGCTGGGCCTCAAGAACGAGGTCTGGAGCCCCACAGGATTGAGGATGCCTACGGGCGACGGAAGGCCGAAGGCATCGACTTCGCCCGGGCCGATCATCGCCTCATTGACCACTTCATATAGGCCCAGGCCCTTGAGGATGCGCTTGAGTTCCCGCGTGCGCGTCATGCTGTCGGTAACCTTGCCGTAAGTCTGGCAGGTCAGGGCCGTCTTCTCGGCGATGCGCTCATAGCCATAAAGCCGCGCCACATCTTCGGCCAGGTCAGCCTCGCAATTAACATCGCTTCTCCGGGTGGGCACCACCACCTCAAGCTCCTTTCCCGGAGAGACTAGGAAGCCCAGGCGCTCAAGATAGTCGCAGATTTCCTGCTCGGGAATCGAGGTGCCCAAGAGCCGGTTGATCCGCTTGGGGCTAGCGATAAGGCGCTTGGGCCTCACCGGCTTGGGATAGATGTCGATCATCCCCCGGGCCACCTTGCACTTGGTATCCTGCTGAATCAGCGACCCGGTCCGCGCCAGCACATAGAGCACCGCGCCTATGTCAACGCCCCTCTCAAACCGGTAGGACGCCTCGGTGCTTATCCCGTGTTGCTTGGAGGTTCGCCAGATTGAGCAATGGTCAAAGAAAGCTCCCTCGACCAGGAGCCGACGGGTCCCGGCGCCGACTTCGCTGTCGGCGCTGCCGATCACTCCCGCCAGCGCCACCGGCTTCGCGGCGTCGGCAATCACCAGGTCGTTCTCGGCCAAGATGTGCTCGGTGCCGTCGATCGCCACCAGCTTTTCGCCGGCTCGGGCGCGACGCACGATGATCTTGTGGCCGGCAAGTTTGTCCAAATCGAAAGTGTGGAGCGGGTGGCCCGTCTCGAAGAGCACCAGATTGGCGGCGTCCACCACGCTATTGATAGGCCGCATGCCCGCGCGGCGCAACCGTGCGC
>DATKKY010000228.1:0-3002 GCA_035542695.1 bacterium
GGGCATGGGGGGTGGTGACATCAAGCTGATGGCGATGGTCGGAGCTTTTCTGGGATGGAAACTGGCTCTCGTCACCATCTTCCTGGGTGCCTTGGTGGGAGGAATCGTGGGCCTGGTGATAGCCGCGAGGTCCGCCCGCGGCATGAGGACCGCAGTGCCATTTGGCGTCTTTCTTGCGCCCGCAGCGATCGCTGCGATGCTGTGGGGGAACACGCTCGTCGACCGATACGTCGGACTGGTCTCGCGCTGACTGCGAATGCGAACCTTGCCCTGCTGGTTTTCCCTGATTCTCCGGCTCGACCTCGCCTCCCAGCAATAAAGATTCCCTGAGGTGGGTCTGGTTTGCGGTTTCGCTTTGCCCTCGCCGATTTCCCGGCAACCTAAACCGAATTTGCCAGTCTTTTTGTCTTGCCCCACCGTCAGGGAATCCCTCGAAAGGAGGACCCTGTCTCCGGGCCTTGCCCGAGGAAATTGCAATGGCCGTGCCAGACAAGGGTGCGGCGTCAGTGGGCCGTTACGAGTTGGATCTGAACGAGATAACCCGACGGCCGTCCCCGCAGGGCTAGGGGTTCCGGCGGCCGCTGGTTGCAAATCGGCAGGCCAGGCTGCAATGTGCAATCGACCTCGATTTATCAGTTGCTAATCTTGGGCGGCTTGATTAGAATCTGGCAGTGTGAATCTGGATAGCCCGGCCGATCTGTGGAACAAAAACAGCCGGGACTTGTAGAGGACGCCCGGGGTCAGGTGCGCCCAGGGTATCCTCACAGGTGCTATGGGGCTTGCGCTTAAGAAACCCGTTTGACATCTCGGGCTCTAGGTATATAATTGCGCATTCGATTGCCCCTGGCTTTCGGGAGTTGTGAAAGGGGGGATTCGGGAAGGCAGCGCACACAGGAATCCAGCGGTCAGCATGAAGCCGGTTTATGATCCCATCAAGGAGGTTGGAGCATGCCCGTAAAGAAGTCTAGAATACAGCCGCTCGGTGACAGGGTTGTTGTGAAGCGGCTCGAGGAAGAGCAGAAGACCAGGGGCGGCATCATAGTCCCCGACACCGCGAAGGAGAAGCCGCAGCAGGCTGAAGTGGTGGCGGTAGGACCCGGAAGGATGAGCGAGGAAGGCAAGAGGATCGCCCCCAGCGTCAAGAAGGGAGACAAGATTCTCTTCGGCAAGTACTCAGGTTCGGAGATCACGGTTGGCGACGAAGAGTTGTTGATCCTGCGTGAGGAAGACATCCTCGCAATTATCGAGTGATCCTCTGAGGTGGCGTTCCTGTTTGAAGGATGGAGGTGTTGTGCATGGCTGCGAAGCAACTGCTGTTCGATGAAACAGCGCGGCGCTCTCTCGAGAGGGGCGTCGATGCGCTGGCGAATGCCGTTCGCGTGACGTTAGGCCCGCGGGGCCGGACGGTGGTCCTGGAGAAGAAGTGGGGATCCCCGACCGTGACTACCGACGGCGTTACGATTGCCAAGGAAGTCGAGCTGGAAGATCCTTACGAGAACATGGGCGCGCAGATGGTCAAGGAAGTCGCTACCAAGACCAGCGACATTGCCGGCGACGGCACCACTACGGCTACCATACTTGCCCAGCTGATGCTCCGCGAAGGCCTTAAGACTGTGGCCGCGGGCGCCAATCCTATGGAAGTCAAGCGGGGCATAGAGAAATCGGTGGATGTGGTGATCGCCGAGCTTAAGAAGATCTCAAAGCCGGTCAAGGGCAGCAAAGAGATCGCCCAGGTCGGCTCGATATCGGCTCACGGCGATGAAGCGATCGGCACTCTGATAGCGGACGCGATGGAGAAGGTTGGGCGCGAGGGCGTGATCACGGTCGAGGAAGCCAAGGGCATGGAGACCACGCTGGACGTGGTCGAGGGTATGCAGTTTGATCGTGGCTACCTGTCGCCCTACTTCATAACCGAAGCCGAGAACATGACGGTCGAGCTTGAGGAGCCTTACATCCTGATCCACGAGAAGAAGATAAGCATCATGAAGGACCTGCTTCCTCTCCTGGAGAAGATCTCGCGGGCAGGCAAAGCGCTCTTGATAATTGCTGAAGATGTCGAGGGCGAGGCCCTGGCAACGCTTGTGGTCAACAAGCTGCGCGGCGTGCTGAAGGTGGCCGCGGTCAAGGCTCCGGGCTACGGCGACCGCAGGAAGGCAATGCTTGAGGATATTGCCGTCCTCACCGGCGGGCGCATGATAGCCGAAGAAGTCGGGATCAAGCTAGAGAACGTCGGTCCCGAGGATCTGGGCAAGGCCAAGCGCGTAACAATCGACAAAGAGAACACGACCATAGTCGGCGGCAAGGGCTTAAAAAAGGACATCGATGGCCGGATTGCTCAGATCAAGAAGGCGATCGACGATACTACCTCGGATTACGACAAGGAGAAGCTCCAGGAAAGGCTGGCCAAGCTGGCCGGCGGCGTTGCCGTGATCAAGGTCGGCGCTGCTACTGAAGTGGAAATGAAGGAGCGCAAGGCGCGGGTCGAGGACGCTCTCCATGCGACACGTGCCGCTGTCGAGGAAGGGATTGTGCCCGGCGGTGGCGTGGCGCTCTTGAGGTCGCTCCCGGCGCTTGACAAGCTGAAACTGACGGGGGATGAGGCGATAGGTGCACGGATCGTCAAGCGAGCACTCGAAGAACCGGCACGGCAGATTGTCGAGAATGCCGGTCGCGAGGGCTCGGTGATTGTTGACGAGATGAAGAAGCGGAGCACCTATGAGGGCTTCGATGCCGCTAAGGAAGAGTTCGTCAACATGATTGAGGCCGGCATCATCGACCCGACCAAGGTTACGAGGAGTGCGCTCCTTAATGCCGCGTCGGTCGCTGCCCTGATGATCACCACCGAGGCTTTGATCACCGAGATTCCCGAGAAGAAGAAGCCGGCGCCCCCCGTCCCCGGTGGCGGTGGCTACGGCGAGGACATGTACTAGGCGGATCTGACGGCAAGCCGGGGGCATTTGTGCCCCCGGCAGCCTGATCTGGCACCTTTCGAAGATCGGTCA
>DATKKY010000229.1:0-2510 GCA_035542695.1 bacterium
CGGTTCATCAAATGGATGTTGTGTCGAGGTGCCGATGTACACAATCAAGGAGAAAAAAGCCTCACGGTGAGGCAGTCGAGCTCAGGGAGTCACCCTGTGAACATTGCTCTGACACCGAGCCACAGTTGAACACTGCCGAATGCTCCGAGAGCCACAGCCGAGATTCCTATCAACGACCTGCTCACCCGTGGTGCTATATTCCTCGCTACGCCGAAGGTGAATATGATTCCCATGAGCGTGATAACCATAGTTCCATAGAAGGCACACAGCAGGGCAACTCCTGAACCTGGACTTCGTTGCCAAGTCATAAGAAACAAGGGACCCATGACGAGGCTCCATCCCAGGTACGGGTTCGGGTTCAGCAAATTGACAGTTACTGCCTTCCACACTGTCGGGACTCGTGCCTGGGCTGATGTGGGGGATTTCTCATTCCGCCGCCACGATTTCAATGCATTCCAAGCCAGGTAAAGGAGGAAAAGACCACCGGCGCTCTGGAGCACGCGCTGAAGGCCGACAGGCACACTACTCAATATGACAAGAACCAACGAGACGATTGGTATGTCGCTCAGAATAGGCGCAAAGGCAATTGGCAACGTGCGTTTCCAACCGTTCGTCAATGACTGCGAGATCGCATACGCTAGAAATGGCCCCGGCTGAACTGCCGCCGCAAAGGCAAGACCAATTCCTACAGTCATATAATCCGGCATTCGTGCGAACTCATCAGATTCATGGCGAAGCATTAACTTCGCAGGTCATCTTTCGGCCAGCGGCATTAGCAGTCGGGGGCAAGGGCGCCCGCCAGTAGCCGACTGTTGGCTGCTTGCTCTTGATCCCGAGCGTTATCCTCGACAAATTCCGGAACTTACTCGCGGACGGCCGGTGACAGATTCCACTTCTTGGCCAGGGAGGGCAGGTAGACGTTGATCTCATGCTCGATGATGTTCATCTTGGCGCGTATCATGTCTGCTCCGTGGCTAAACGTGTGGTCTCCGCCATAGTACATATCAAGCCGGACATCCGCCTCCATCACGGGCAAGGCAGCTTCGGCATTGGCCTTCTCGTCATTCAGGACCGCAAGCCATCGCTTGTAATGTGTGAGGGCTTGGGCGGGGTCCTCCCCGCTCGACAACCGATCGCGCAACCAGCAGGACTCGAAGAAATTCGCCTCGGTACGCACGGTATGATGCAGCCAGCGGATGGGCGAGCACTCGGACTGAAACATCAGGCGATGGCGCGCCTCCACCAGCGGCTCGGCGGCTTCGATCTCCGCGACCGCGGATCGGGTCAGTTCTTCCATCCGGCGATAGGCATCTCCGAACGCCGGCGAGCTGTTGCTGGGTCGGGTGATGAACGTGGGTTGCAGTCGGAGCCCCTCGGCGTCCGTTGCCTCGGCCTCAAAAAGGAAGCGCCCGTAGAACACACGGGGCAATTCCGCGGCAGGGTCGGCGCACATGGGATGCGCGGGACCCAAGTAGTACGGTCCCCTGTAGTAGGCTGGTATTTCCGGCATCAGACCTAGGGCTTGGGAGACAAACTGCCACGCCCGGCGCAGATGCGGACCTCCCCGCGTGCCCGCGATTCGCCGAGCAAGCGACTGCAGGGCTTCCTCTCTGCGGGGCGCCGGGTCCCACCAAGCCAGTCTGCACACTTCGGCAGCGCTGCTGCCGTAGTTGGGACGGAACGCGGGGAATACCCAAGCTCCATCAGCTCCGCAGGAGGCCAGTGCGTCGGCCCGATCGAACCAGCGGTCCAAGCAGGGAATGTGGGGCAGGCCCGGCGCCTCCAGTGATATCTCCGGTTCGCTCTTGAGATAGACAGGAAGTCCGGCGGCCTTGCACAAGCTGATCTGCCTCTTGGCACGCTCGCCGGGTCCTATCAGGTCAATGCTATAATCCCAAATCAATTTTCTTATCCCGTCGGCCTTGCTGATGGAATCATCCTTCTCGATCTCGGTGAACAATGCGGTACCCGACTTCAGTCCTCGAATCAGGCCACTCTGGTCGGCATCAGAAGACCACACATGCGCGGCCGAATAGGGCCAAACGCAGATCTCGGCGCGAGGGTTGACCCTGCGAGCCGACTCCGCCAGCAGGTTGCATAGGTTCGCAACGACCTTGTCCGGGCCGAGGACCTCGCAACGCCTGCAATTGGTGTGCCCCTTTGCTGCGCCAAACGGCCTCATGAAACAATGGTAGAATCCCTCGCCGCCCACGATGATCTGCATGCCGTCCAGTTCCGGCACGGCGCGGAAGATCCCTTCTACCGTCTCGCGGTACAACTGCTGGACCAGTGGATGCTCGGTGCACAGAATGTACTCGCCGTCGGCCTTCCAGGTCAGGGCTCCGCGGATCTCCGGATTTTTTTGGAAGACGAGGTCGTTCTTGGGAAACTTCCTCACGGTGGTGGTCCGGAAGTAAGTCTTCAGGCCGTATCGGTGAGCTTCCCTGGCTTCCTGAGCCAGGCGCCTCAACGCTTCTGGATCTCGTCGGGTTTCCAAGCCCGGAACTGCA
>DATKKY010000230.1:0-5853 GCA_035542695.1 bacterium
TCAATCGATCCGTGCGCACCCGCCACCTCGAACTCACGAGCTACGTCGAGCTCTCGATGGCCCCGCATGGCGCGGACCTGCAACATCCCGCCTTCAATAAACTCTTCATCGCAACCGAAGCCATGAGTGACGTGCGCGCTCTCCTCGCGCAACGCCGATCTCGCAGTGAATCCGATTCGCCCATCTATGTCGCGCACCGCCTGACCCTCGAGGGAGCCGAGGCCGAGCCGCTCGAGTTCGAAACCGACCGCCGCCGCTTCATCGGTCGAGGGCGGACGCTGGCGAAGCCCATGGGGGTGTTCCAACAGCTCACCAACAGCCAGGGATTCGTGCTCGATCCAGTCCTGTGTCTGCGCCAGCGGGTTACTCTGCGTCCGGCTCAGCGGGTCCAGGTCTCCATGGTCATAGCCGCAGGGGAGACCCGCGAGCAGGTCCTCAGTCTCGTCGGCAAGTACGGCGACGTCCACGCGGTCCATCGAGCTTTGGATTTCGCCTGGGCGTCGGCTCAACTTGAGCTGAGGCTGCTCCGCATCCAGCCCGACGAGGCACGTCGTTTCCAGCATCTGGCAAGCTACCTGCTCTACCCCAGTCCGCTGCTGCGCCCTGCCGCCGAGTCGATCGAGGAGAACCGCAAGGGTCAGGCCGGGTTGTGGCCCTACGGCATCTCCGGCGACTTGCCGATCGCGCTGGTCACCATAGCCGAAGCGCGGGACATCGCTCTGGTGAGGCAGATGCTCGAAGCGCATACTTACTGGCGCAAACACGGCCTCATGGCTGACCTGGTGATCCTGAACGAGGAGCCCGGCGGTTATGAACAGCCGTTGGGGGAGCGGCTCGAAGGCCTGATCCAGATGCATTCGATGCATACGGGCATCGACCGGCCTGGTGGGGTCTATCTCAGGAGTGCAGATCTTATACCCGCCGAAGACCAGGCACTCCTCAAGGCCGCGGCGAGTCTGGTGCTGGTCGCGGCTCGCGGCACCTTCCCGCAGCAGGTGGGCGGGCCTCTCGAGCCTCCGGAGTTACCCGAACCCTTGGGTCGGAAACGCGCCCGGCTAGAGCCATCGCCGGTGCTCCCCTTCTTGGAGTTGCCCTACTTCAATAGCCTGGGCGGTTTCACTCCGGATGGGCGTGAATATGCTATCTACCTAGGGCCTGACACCAACACGCCGGCACCCTGGGTCAACATCATCGCCAACCCGACCTTTGGAACCCTGGTGAGTGAAACGGGATCGGGTTTCACCTGGTACGGCAACAGCCGGCGCAATCGCCTGACCCAATGGTCGAATGACCCCGTCGTTGATCCGCCGTCCGAGGCGGTCTACGTCCGGGATGAGGAGACCGGCACCTACTGGACGCCCACACCGGCGCCCGTCCGCGAGGAGACCGCCTATCGCACGAGGCATGGGGCAGGCTACACCGTATTCGAACATAACAGCCACGGCATCGAGCAGGAGCTAACGGTTTTCGTCCCTGTGGATGACGGGGGTGGAGTGCCGATCAAGCTCCAGAGGCTGCGCCTTAAGAACGATTCCGCGAGACCTCGCAAGCTCTCGGTGACCTACTATGTGGAGTTGACCCTGGGCGAGAACCGCGAGGCGTCCGAGATGCACGTCACGACTTCATGGGATGATGAAGTCGGGGCCGTGTTTGCCCGGAATCGCTATCATCCCGAGTACGGAGATCGCGTGGCCTTCGCGGCCTTGACCGTGTTTGCGGATTCCTACACCGGCGACCGCACGTCCTTCCTCGGGCGGAACCGCTCAGCCGCGAACCCGGCGGCGATGGAGCGGACCGCGCTATCACGCCGGACCGGGGCGGGGTTGGATCCATGCGCTGGCTTGCAAGCGACGCTTGAGGTGGCTCCCGGCGAAACGGCTGAGATCACCTGCATGCTGGGTCAGGCGGGATCGGTGGAGGAAGCCCTTACCCTGATTGAGACCTACCGGGGAGATACGGCGGTCGATCATGCCTTGGCCGAGACCCGGGCCTGGTGGGATGATCTCCTGGGTACGATCGAAGTGCACACCCCCGAGCTTGCTGCGGATTTCTTGATCAACCGCTGGCTCGTCTACCAGAGCCTGAGCTGCCGCATCTGGGGCCGGTCGGCTTGCTACCAGTCCGGCGGTGCCTTCGGCTTCCGCGATCAATTGCAGGATGTAATGAGTCTCTTGAGTGTCCGGCCTGAGCTCGCGCGAGAACACATCCTCCTCGCGGCCAGCCGCCAGTTCCGGGAGGGAGATGTCCAGCACTGGTGGCATCCACCGAGCGGCGCGGGGCTGCGCTCGCGGATTTCCGATGACCTCCTGTGGCTGCCCTACGTCGTCGCCCAATATGTGCGGGTGACTGGCGACGTCGATATCTTGCGCGCCGAAGTTCCCTTCCTCGACGCTCCTCGGCTTAAGGATGACGAGAAGGAGGCCTTCTCCACGCCGGAGGTGGCGCTGGAGCGGGCCACGCTCTTTGAGCACTGCCGGCGAGCCGTCGCGCGCGGCCTCACCTCAGGGCCGCACGGGCTGCCGCTCATGGGAACGGGCGACTGGAACGACGGCATGAACCTGGTGGGCGCTGCGGGCAGGGGGGAAAGCGTTTGGCTAGCGTGGTTCCTTGCGGGTGTGCTCGAGGGCATGGCCGAGTTGGCCGATCTGGCTGACTCGGCGGGCTTGGTGGGACCGCCCGGCCCGGATGGTTCGCGCGGGCTCGGCCAGACCTATCGGGAGGAGCGGAAGACACTGCTTCAGCGTATCGAGCGAACCGCCTGGGATGGGCAGTGGTATCTTCGGGCGATCTTCGACGATGGCACGCCGCTCGGCTCTTCGAAGAATAAGGAAGGGCAGATCGATTCGCTGCCCCAGTCATGGGCGTGGCTTGGTGGCGGCGCCGGCAAAGATATGACCAACAGGGATCGCGCGGCCAAGGCCTTGGAATCGGTGTGGAGCCAGCTCGTTCGCGAAGATGAGGGCCTCGTGCTGCTCCTCGCACCTCCATTCGACCGGTCGCAGCCGTCACCCGGCTACATCAAGGCCTACCCTCCGGGCGTCCGAGAGAATGGAGGCCAGTACACTCACGCCGCGGTGTGGTTCGCGATGGCGCTCGCGCGCCGAGGGGACGGTGAGCGGGCGGTGAGCATCCTGCGCATGCTCAACCCCATTGAGCGCGCCCGCGATTCCGACACGGTTTGGCGCTACGGAGTCGAACCCTACGTTGTTGCAGCTGACGTCTACCGCTTGCCCGGGCTCATAGGCCACGGGGGTTGGTCGTGGTACACCGGTGCTGCCTCGTGGATGTACCAGGCCTGGGTCGGGGAGGTGCTGGGGCTCAAGGTGCGAGGGGATCATCTGGAGCTTGATCCCGTCATCCCCGGATGGTGGGAGGGCTTCAGCCTGCGCTATCGTCACGGAGAAGCCGTCTATGAGATCCGGGTCGAGAATCCCGAGAGGCGCGAGCGGGGTGTGGCCTGGGTGGAGCTCGATGGCAAGCGCCTGCCGGATGGGAGGATTCCTCTGGAACGCGCTCTGGTCAAGCACCGGGTCTTAGCGCATATGGGCGTGTAAGACCGTTAGCCAAGCCGCTATTTCTTGACCCTGGAATCACGGCGGGCTTGCGAGCGCCTTCCTTGTGCCGCGACGTGCGCGCGAATCCGAGTATCAAGGCCGGCGCTCTTCATGCGGTCACGGGTGGCGGTTGGGCTTGCCCCCTGCAGCCCGTACTTGGCGCGGTCACGCTCGGTCGCTGCTTCTGCCCACTGCTGCCGGGATGGGTGCTGGCCGGTGACATCCTCTACCTGGGTAGTAGGCCCCTTCGGTTGCTTGGCCGCTTCCTTCATGGCTCTCCTGCGGGCCGCTCTAGTCTCCCTTGGCTTGGTCTGATTGGTAAGATCGATCATTTGTTACTCCTCCATATTCGATTGGCTCGCCAAATAAGGCGATTGGACCTTAAGACAAGGGTACCATCGGTGCCCTCCCGATTTCAAGAGGTACCTGTGGACCTGGGATCTTGACGGCGGGACTTTCCTGGATCATACTGCTGGCACCACAGGAGGCAGGGACATTACCAGAGTCACGCAGATGGCAGTGCAGGTTATGATCTTCCTGGGGTGCTGCGTCCTCCTGTGGGGAGATGCCGCCGCCCATCAGCCGAATATGGCGGCTCTTCCACCATTGATTGCGGGACCAGATCGGAAGCCAAATCCAGAGCCGGCTCCGGGTCGCAAAAAATTACTACATTCCGCTTGACTTCTGCCGATGTTCGTATTAAGGTAAGTCAGTCGCAGCGAGTCGGCGCAAGAGGCGCCGATGGGAAAGTCTGCGAGGGAACCAGCCGCAGGTTGAGTTGCCCACCCGGTCTTGAGACCCTGGAGGTGAAAATCTCAGATCTGATGCAGTGGATTACTGCAGAATACCAAGTAGTAAGAAGTAGCAGGAAGTACCAAGTAGTGATGGCAGCAAACAAACGTGAACAGCTCTGCGTTCGGAATAGATTTGAGTCCCCTTGGATTCATTCGCGAAGCGGCAGCAAGGTGCATCCAACCAGGATCGAATCAACTCGGATATATCTGTTCCAACCCAAATGGAGAGTAGAATGAATATCTACGTAGGAAACATTTCGCGCGATGTCACCCAGGACGAACTTATGCAGGCCTTCAAGGCTCACGGTGAGGTGACCAGCGTGAACATAATCACCGACAAGTTCAGCGGGCAATCCAGGGGCTTCGGCTTCGTGGAGATGCCGGCGGCTGCCGAGGCTAAGGCGGCTATCGGCGCGCTCAACAACCAGGATCTCAAGGGCCGTCCCCTGAACGTCAACGAGGCGCGTGCCCGTGAGGACAAGCCGCGCGGCGGCGGGAATTCCTTCGGGCGCAATTCCTGGTAGGCGTTACGTAGGCACCACCGCACGTAGACGGTGCCGCGCCGCCGCGACCTTGTGTCGCCTGAACGGCGCGGCCAACCGGGCAGTTAAGGGCCCCACATCGGGGCCCTTTCTCTTTGACGGTGGATGCGCCGATAGCGGTCGTGACAGGAAACACTTGCACGATGAGCAATCGCGGCCTACAATGCACCCCGTGAGGCTCCATGCGAGCCCGGACTCTGTAAGAAGGAGGCGTGCGGTGGGAGACAAGGGCAAGAAGAGTAAGGACAAGGGCCAGAAGCAGAGGATAAGAGAGCACGAAGCAAAAGCCAAAGAGAAGCTAGCGAAGCAAGTAAAGAAGACCCCCTGACGAGCATGTAGCGAATGATGTTCCCGACGCTGGTCGCGGGTGCGACTGTGGCCGCGGCTGCCGCGGGACCTACAATCCCTGCGAAGGCCGTTGCGCTTGCCCAGCATTTCCTGAGCGGCTATGGCAATTGGGCGATAGTTGTGCTCTCGGTCGCCGTCGCCATCTATCACCCGATCGGACCTGACCTCTTAATCATCTTGAGGGGGCTCGCAGGCGGCAACGCTTTCGGCTCGGCGGCACTCGCGGCGGTCTTCACCCTCATCGGAAGCCTCGTAGGTTACTACTTCGGGCGGGGGCTCGGGGCGCGGCTCTTGCCTCGCCTCTTCAGATCGCGGATGGCCGCTGTGGAGAAGTTCCGTGCCGTCTTCGCGAAGTATGGAATCTGGCTGGTGGCCCTCTCAGCCTTCGGGCCGGTGCCTCTGACCTACGTCTGCTGGCTGGCAGGCTTTTCCAATCTCAGGGCGAGGACCTTCGCGCTGGGTGTCACGATCGGGATGCTGCCACGCTTCTTCGGCGAGGCTGCGGCCGTCACCATTTGGGGCGACCACGTGCGGCAGCTCCTGGGAGGCATCTCCGCCGGCGCGCTGCCGCGGTAAGCTTTCAACTGGAAAGGAGCAGTTGTGACATGAAGAAAG
>DATKKY010000231.1:0-5486 GCA_035542695.1 bacterium
AAGCGCTTTCCCCGGCATGGTTACGCGGTGGTGAGCGACGGCAAGGTGGTCGGCAAGGTGACGAGCGGGGGCTTCTCGCCATCGCTTCAGTGCGGCATAGCACTGGCTCTTGTGGAGGCTGCCTCGGCGGGCGCGGACAAGGATCTCAAGCTTGACCTCAGGGGCCAACTGGTGACCACTGCCTTTCAGAAGGGACCGTTCTACAAGCGGGGATCACACAAGTAGGAAGGAGACTGGTCGATGGTTCAGGATGACCTCAAGTACACCAAGGAGCACGAATGGGTACGGGTCGAAGGCGATGAGGCGACCGTGGGCATAACCGATTTCGCCCAACAGCAATTGGGCGACATCGTCTATGTCGAACTGCCTTCTCCTGGCGCCAAGGTGGAATTCATGAAGGCCTTTGGGACGGTCGAAGCCGTCAAGGCGGTGAGCGATCTCTACTCGCCGGTCACGGGTGAAGTGACGAGCGTGAATTCGGACCTCAGCGCTGATCCCGCGGTGATCAAGGCGTCTCCCTATGACAAGGGCTGGCTGATAAAGGTCAAGCTCAGCGACAAGCAGGAATTGGCCAAGCTGATGACGGCGGCCGCGTACAGGCAAGTGATCGGGGAGTAAGACTGGATGGATTTCATACCCGTCGGCGATGAGGATCGCCGAGAAATGCTCAGCGCCATCGGTGCAGCCACTTTCGACGATTTGCTCTCCGATATTCCGCCGGAGGTCAGGCTCCGGGGCAAGCTCAGGCTGCCCCCGCCGCTTTCGGAGCTGGAGGCCCGGCGGTATTTGGAGGCCATAGCGGCGAGGAATGCCCCGGTCAACCAGTGGCTCAGCTTTCTGGGTGGCGGCGCTTATGATCATTTTGTCCCCGCCGTTGTGGACGAGATCAGCTCGCGGGCCGAGTTCTACACGGCCTACACGCCATATCAGCCTGAGGTGAGCCAGGGTACTCTGCAGACGATCTACGAGTACCAATCGCTGATCGCGCGCCTGACCGGCATGGAGATCTCCAACGCATCTCTCTATGATGGCGGAACGGCGATCGCCGAGGCGGTCCTGATGGCTAACGCAGCCAATCGCAGGACAGAGGTTGTCGCCAGCGGCTGCATCAATCCCATGAGGCTCGCCGTGCTGGATACCTATCTTGAGGCCAGCGGCATCACGGTGCATCGGACTGGCTGGAAAAGCGGCGCGACCGAGCTGGACGAGGTCACCGCGCTGGTGACCGACAAGACCGGCTGTGTCCTGGTCGAAAACCCCAACTTCTTTGGAGTGGTCGAGCAGTGCCGCAAGCTTGCGGCAGTCGCGCACCAGAAGGGTGCTCTCTTTATCGTCTCGGTCGATCCCGTCTCCCTCGGCGTGCTTGCGCCGCCCTCGGAATACGGGGCCGACATAGTGGTGGGTGAGGGCCAGCCGCTCGGCAATTACCTCAGCTTCGGTGGACCTTATCTTGGGTTCATGGCGACCCATAAGGAGCACATCAGGCGCCTGCCCGGCCGAATCGTCGGCAAAACGGTGGATACCAAAGGCCGACCCTGCTATTGCCTGACGCTACAGACTCGTGAGCAGCATATCCGGCGCGAGAAGGCTACTTCCAATATCTGTTCCAACCAGGCTTTGGTAGCTCTTCGGGCCGCAGTCCATCTGTGCTGGCTTGGCAAGGATGGCATGAGGGAGCTGGCGACCCAGTGCCTGTCCAAGGCTGTCTATGCACAGCGGGCGCTGGCCAAACGCGGTCTCCAGTTGCGTTTTCGCCAGCCGTGCTTCAAGGAATTCGCGGTCAGCTTGCCGGTTGACGCCGAGGTCGTTGTATCAAGGCTTTTCGGAGAGCGCATTCTTGCCGGGGTGCCGCTCGGGAGGTTTTACCCGGAGGCAAGCCATCTGCTCTTGATCGCGGTCACCGAGAAACGTACCAGGGAAGAGATTGACCGGCTGGCCGACTGCCTCGCGGATGTGGTGAGAGGGGAGGTGGCGTGAGGTGGACTCGGGAAGCACTATCTTCGACAAGAGCGAGCCGGGCAAGCGGAGTTACTCGCTGCCGGCCCTCGACGTTCCCAGGATGGAGCCGGAAGAGGTGCTGCCGGCGGAAGCTTTGAGACAAGGCGAGCTCACGTTGCCCGAGGTATCGGAACCCGAGATAGTCAGACACTTCATAGGTCTCTCGGTGCTGAACCACCACGTGGACCGGGACTTCTACCCGCTCGGTTCCTGCACCATGAAGTACAATCCTAAAGTCAATGAGCGGGTTGCCGCGCTCGACGGGTTTGCGCAAGTTCATCCCTTGATAGATGAGGGACTTGCCCAAGGAGCTCTGGGAGTGATCTACGAGCTGGGCCGGTCCCTTTGCGAGATAACCGGCATGGACGATATCACTATGGCGCCGGCGGCTGGGGCCCACGGTGAGCTGACCGGGATGCTGGTGGTCAGGGCTTACCATTCCGACCGCGGCAATGTACGCAAGAAGGTGCTGATTCCCGACTCGGCTCACGGCACCAACCCGGCAAGTGTCAGGATTGCGGGTTATCATGCGGTCGAGGTAAAGTCCGGGGCGGACGGGCGGCTCAGCCCGAAGGACTTGAAGCCGCATCTGGATTCGGAAGTGGCCGCCGTCATGATAACCAATCCCAACACGCTCGGGCTGTTCGAGAGCGGCATCTCCGAGATTTCCGAGATGGTCCACGAAGTCGGCGGGCTGCTTTACATGGACGGCGCCAATATGAATGCGCTGTTGGGCATCTCCAGGCCGGGGGATTTCGGCATCGACGTGGTCCATCTCAATCTGCACAAGACCTTCTCCACGCCTCACGGCGGTGGTGGGCCGGGGTCGGGACCCGTGGCGGTCAAGGCTGGCCTTGCGCCTTACCTTCCGATTCCGCTGGTGGAGAAGCGCGCGGGGGCCTATCACTGGGTTGCCGACCGACCGAAGTCGGTGGGAAGAGTTCACACCTTCTGTGGCAACTTCGGTGTCGTGGTAAAGGCCTACTGCTACATCTTGATGGCCGGGGGTGACGGCCTCGCCCAGGTCGCCAAGGGAGCGATCCTCAATGCCAATTACTTGATGGCCAGGCTCAAGCGGACCTACAGTTTGCCTTACGGCGGTGCTTGCAAGCACGAGTTCGTGCTGTCAGGCAAGCCCTGGGCCCGCGCGGGCGTCAGGACGGCAGACATCGGCAAGCGCCTGATGGACTATGGCTTCCATCCGCCCACGGTCTATTTCCCGTTGATCGTGGAGGAAGCTTTGATGATCGAGCCTACTGAGACTGAATCCAAGGAGACTCTCGACAGGTTTGCGGACGCCATGGAAAAGATCGCTTCGGAGATAGAGAGCGATCCGGAGCTGGTCCGGGGCGCGCCCTACTCGACGCCTGTGAGCAGGGTTGATGAGGGTCTGGCCGCCAGGAGACTCGACGTTGCCCAGTGAATCTGGTGAATCTATGGTGCCCGGCGAGGGGGTAGGGGAGCCGGCCGCGGAACCGGCCGCTCAGAGCCGCCTGGAATGGAGTGTGCTGCCTTTCAGGGAAAGTCTCGGCCGGTCAGTTGGGGTGGTGGCAGTCATTGCTGCGGTAGGGTTGGTTGTGGTTGTGCTCTTCAAAGATATCTATCTGGGCATCCTGTCGGTACTAATTCTGGTGGCGTCGCTTCACACGTATTTTGGGAGAACAACCTACCGTCTGGATGGGGATCAGGTCACGATCAAATCATCGTTCGGAACCACGATCAAGAAATGGTCCCATTTCAAGAGATTCTATGCAGACCGAAAGGGCGTGACACTCTCCCCATTTGAAAAGCCGTCCAGACTGGAGCCTTTTCGTTCGCTAAGACTGCTTTACGGGGGCAACAAGAATGAGGTTGTGGCCTTTGTTTCGGAAAGGTTCAGTCGAGACCCCGGGAGGGGGGCTTGATAGTGGTGCCGCCGGCGGCCACGGCGCGCGCGGCAACGCGGACTTCGGACCTGAAGACGAGCAGCTGATAAGCAAAGTGGCCGAGAGGATCTGCAGGATGCGGATGACCGTACCGGCCATATTTTTGCTCGAGTCGAGCAAACCGCTTGCTTTTCTAGGTGGTCAGTTGCTAATCTTCCTAGAACCTTTTGTGCAGACCTTGTTCAACTTCGCCCAGTACCAGCGGTTCGCTCTGCTGATGGAGGACAGGGATAACTGGGAACGTCTGCTAAGGAAACTTGAAGACCTGGAAGCCGAGTACACCGAGAGGGAAAAACAGGAGAAGCGCGAGAAGAAGGCCGCTAGGAAGGCCAGGAAGGCCGAGAAGCATTAGCGTGAGGTGTTAGACTGTGGATAAGGATTCGGGAAAGAATCCCAAAGAGATTCAGACAATCATAGCGACTGACTGCGGAAGCACCACCACCAAGGCGATCTTGATCGAGAAGCGCGGCGAGGAATACCGGCTGATAGTTCGGGGTGAAGCCCCGACGACGGTCGAAGCGCCATTTGAAGACGTCACCCGCGGTGTGCTGAATGCGGTTGCCGAGGTGGAGGACCTGACCGGCAGGACGTTTATCAAGGACGACAAGATCCTTTCCCCCAAGCAGGGTGACGCGGGCACCGACCTCTACGTATCGACATCCTCTGCCGGCGGCGGTCTTCAGATGATGGTTGCCGGGGTGGTGAAGGAGATGACCGCGGAAAGTGCGCAGCGGGCGGCCCTTGGCGCCGGAGCGATCGTGATGGATGTGATCGCATCCAACGATCAGCGAGCCCCTCACGTCAAGATAGCTAGGATAAGGAGCCTCAGGCCGGACATGATCCTGCTTTCTGGCGGCATAGACGGAGGGACAACTACCCACGTTGCGGAGCTCGCCGAGCTGATTGGAGCTGCTGACCCGAGGCCGAGGCTCGGCATGGGTTATTCGCTGCCGGTGATCTACGCCGGCAATATTGATGCCCGAGAAATCGTGAAGGAGCGGCTCGAGACCAAGACCACCCTGACGATTACCGACAACTTGAGACCGGTGCTTGAGAGGGAGAACCTTCAGCCGGCTCGGCTCAAGATCCAGGACCTCTTTCTCGAGCATGTGATGAAGCACGCTCCTGGGTACAAGAAGCTCCTTGACTGGACTCCCGTGCCCGTGATGCCGACGCCTGCCGCGGTCGGCGACATCATGCAGCTGATCTCAAGGATCGAGAAGATCAACGTGGTGGGCGTGGACATAGGCGGGGCAACCACCGATGTCTTCTCGGTGTTCGGCGAGGTCTTCAACCGCACCGTCAGCGCTAACCTCGGCATGAGCTATTCAATATCCAACGTGCTTGCGGAGGCAACGGTTGCCAACATCCTGAGGTGGGTGCCCTTCGACGTCGAGGAGGCCGACCTCAGGAACCGGATCAAGAACAAGATGATTAGGCCGACAACAGTGCCGCAGACGCTTCAGGAGCTGATGATCGAGCAGGCGATCTCCAGAGAAGCCTTGAGGCTGGCCTTCGATCAGCACAAGCTCCTGGCAGTCGGGTTGAAGGGGGTCCAGCAGG
>DATKKY010000232.1:0-2921 GCA_035542695.1 bacterium
TCCAAGAAGGGCCTGGTCAAGAACGGTTGGGTGGTGGTAAGGGACGGTCGGATTGCGAAGATCGGCGACGGGGATTACAAGAAGGAGACCGAAGGCGAGAAGGTCAATGTGATAAACGCCGACGGCAAGATGGTGCTCCCCGGCTTCATCAACGCCCACACTCACTTGTATAGCACGCTGGCCCGCGGCATCAGGCTCGCAGGACCTGCGCCCCGCAACTTCCTCGAGCAGCTGGAGAGTCTCTGGTGGAGATTGGATCGCGCCCTGACCTACGAAGACACCTACTGGAGCTCGCTGGTGGGAAGCATCTTGAGCCTCAAAGCCGGCGTGACCACGGTCTGCGATCATCACTCGAGTCCCTTCGCGATCGACCGCAGCCTTGACGCGGTAGCCCGCGGCATGACGGAGGCCGGCCTGAGAGGCTCGGTCTGTTACGAGGTCTCCGACCGCGACGGTCAGGACAGGGCTTCCCTGGGCATCTATGAGAACGTGAGGTTCGCCCGCTCGCTAGCGGAGGCGCCCAACGACAGGCTCGCCGCCATGATGGGGCTTCACGCCTCCTTCACGCTTTCTCAGCCCACGCTCTTGAGGGCGCGCGATGCAGCAAGCGAGCTCGGCCTCGGATTTCATCTCCATGTTGCGGAGGACACCTGCGATGTGACCGACAGTCAGAAACGCTACCGGCGCCGGGTGGTCACCCGGCTGCAGGAATCGGGGATTCTCTCGCCGAAGACGCTCGCGGTTCACTGCGTGCATGTCAACGAATCAGAGATCATGTTACTGGCCAAGACCGGAGCCAGCGTGATCCATTGCCCTCGTTCCAATCTGTCAAATGCTGTGGGCATCGCCCAGGTCGGCAAGATGTTCCGGCACGGCATCAGAGTGGGCTTCGGCAGCGACGGATTTGGCTTCTGGATTCTCGAGGATGCCCTGGCCGGCATGATCGCCTGGCGCTTGGCTGAGCATGCGCCAACCGTGGCGGCGGTCGAGACCGAGCTGATGCTCTTGAGAAACAATCCGGTTATAGCTTCGGCCCTCTTTGAGGACAAGATCGGGGAGTTGGCCGAGGGCTTCCGGGCGGACGTAATCATTCTGGACTACGAGTCGCCGACTCCGGTGGAGCGCGGCAATCTTTGGACTCATCTCTTGATGGGAGATGTCCGGGTGAACACGGTGCTGGTTGGGGGGAGAGTGGTGGTCGAAGACGGTCAATCCACCTTGCTGGATGAAGCCCTGGTATTCGAGAAGGCACGGTCGCTTGCGGCCCAGCTCTGGAGGCGAGTGTGAGCGCTGTGGTCACCGGACTGGTCTGCATGAAGTGCGGCAAGCGGTATGGCGCCGGCGAGCACCTGGTCTGTCCCGCCTGCGGCCTCGAGGGCATTCTGGATGTCGAGTACGACTATGACAAGATGAAGGCTTCGCTCAAGCGGAATCCCCTCAAGACCAGGAGTGAAGGGTCTATCTGGCGGTACGCAGATATGCTGCCTACCGCGGGCCTGGGATCGCGCTCGCTGCGCGTGGGCTGGACGCCGCTATATGACTTCGAGCGCCTTCGCCGGGCGACCAAGCTGGCGAAGCTCTACATCAAGGATGACACCGTAAACCCCAGCGCGTCGCTCAAAGATCGGGCCAGCGCTGTTGCGGTCTCCATGGCGCTTGAGAAGCGGGCCGCGGGGATCGCGTGCGCCTCGACGGGAAACGCTGCTTCATCGCTGGCCGTCATCTCGGCGCCGGTCGGGCTGCCGGCTTACATATTCGTGCCCCAGACCATACCGAAGCCCAAACTCCATCAACTGGCGGCCACGGCCGAACGCGTGTTCCGAGTCCGGGGCACTTATGAAGATGCCTTTGAGCTTGCGACCTGGGCCATAGAGCACTGGGGCTGGGAAAACCGCAACTGCGGCATAAACCCGTACCTGGTGGAAGGAAAGAAGACTTGCTCGCTTGAGATTTACGAACAGCTGGGATACCGGGTGCCCGACTGGGTGGTGGTGCCGGTCGGGGATGGCTGCATCATCAGCGGCCAGGCCAAGGCCTTCAAGGACCTCAAGGCCGTGGGTGAGATCGATCACCTGCCCAAACTCCTGGCCGTGCAGGCCGAAGGCTGCAAGCCCATCGTCGATGCCTTGGCCGAGAGCCGAGATGTCCGGCCGGTCGCCGCCGCGACGCTTGCCGACAGCATCCGGGTGGGCGAGCCGCGCAACTGGCGGAAAGCGATGCGGGCGGTCCGGGAGTCGGGTGGCAGCGCCTTGAGCGTGACCGATGATGAGATCATGGAGGCGGTCAAGTTGCTTGGCAAGACCGCGGGCATATTTGCTGAGCCAGCCGGGGCGACGGGCTTTGCCGGCCTGGTGAAGGCGCTGGCCACAGGGCTCATCGGCAAGGATGACACGGTCGTGGTGCTTGTGACGGGCAGCGGACTCAAGGACCCCGAGAGTCTCGCTGGGCGCGTGGCGGTGGGTGAAGTTGATGGCTCTCACGACTCGGTCATGAAGCTTATGCAATAGATCCGCTGGACTGCTATCGAGAGCGCTGTTGGAATCAGACGCTACAACGATGGAGGGAAAGATGAAAGTAGCAGCGAACCTGTTTGAGACCGTCGGCGGCACTCCGCTCCTGGCACTCAACCGGGTGACCAAGGGCCTGAAGGCCCAGGTGCTCGGGAAGCTGGAGTTCTTCAGCCCCAGCGGCAGCCTCAAAGATCGGATCCTTTACTGGATGATCGAGAAGGCCGAGAAGCGCGGGGACCTTAAGCCTGGGATGACCATAGTTGAGGCGACCACCGGCAACACCGGCATAGCAACGTCGATGGCAGCAGCCGTCAAAGGCTACAAGTGCATCATCGTGATGCCAGGGGGCATGAGCGAAGAACGCAAGAAGATCATCCGGGCCTATGGTGCGGAGCTGGTCGAGACCCCGGG
>DATKKY010000233.1:0-4040 GCA_035542695.1 bacterium
GATGGAGGTCGATCCCCAAACCGTAGTGGTCATAATGACGGGCTACGCCAGCGTTCAATCGGCCGTTGACGCCCTCAAGAAGGGTGCATACGACTACGTAATGAAGCCTTTCTCGATGCACGAGTTGGAAAAGACCCTGAGGCTTGGCCTCGAGAAACGCCGGCTCGCTCGGGAGAATCTCGAGTTGTCGGACCTGATGCGCAAGATGGTAGAGATCGACCAGATCAAGTCCAACATCATCAGCACGGTTTCCCATGAATTCCGTACCCCGTTGATGTCGCTCAAGGGCTACCTTTCGATGCTGACCCAGACGCGCGATGGAGGACGGCCGACCGAGGATGTCGAACGGAAGTGGCTCCACGCCATGAAGGACAACCTCGGCCGCCTCGAAATGCTGATACTCAACCTCCTCCTGATGACCGAGGCCAACGCGGGCGATCTCCTGATCAGCGAGGAGGAAGTAGATATCTCGCAGTTGATTCAGGATTCGATATCTGGGCTGAACGCGATGGCCAGAAGCAAGGAGATCACGGTCGCCTTCGCAGGCTCAAAGGCCCGGATCAGAGGGGACCTTGAGAAACTGCGGGTTGCCCTCAGCAACGTGATCGAGAATGCCATCAAGTTCAACCTTGATGCCGGTACTGTGGATGTCAAGGTGTCCGCTACCACTGAACCGGAGGGAGTGCGGATTGTTGTTTCCGACACCGGGATAGGCATACCCGGTGAGAAGCTCGCAAGCATGTTCGACTGCTTCACCCAGGTCGACATGACTCAAACCCGGCGATTCAACGGGGCCGGCCTGGGCCTGCCGGTGGCAAAAGCGATAATCGAGGCCCATGGCGGCCACATCAGCGCCGAAAGCAAACCCGGAAGAGGCAGCTCATTCCAGATCTGGCTGCCCAAAGCGACTGGAGCTTAGCATGGCGGACAGCACGGATGCATCACCGGGCGGCAAGCAGCTTGCCCGGATCGCTGTAGTCGATGACAATGAGGACGTAGTCACGCTCCTGGGGGAAGTCCTCAGACGAGATGACTACATTCCTGACCTTTTCTCCAGTTCTCGTGAGGCCATGCTGGCGGCCACTTCGCAGGAGTACGACTTGATCATCTGCGACCTTCAGATGCCAGAGGTCACGGGGATGGATCTTCTCACCAAAGTCAAGGCGACCTTCCCGCGCACCGAGTTCATAATGATAACGGGCTATGCCTCAGTCAAGTCGGCGGTGGAAGCCATGCACCGTGGGGCGGTGTCCTATCTTGCCAAGCCGCTCACCTCTACCCAGATCATTGCTCACGTCGAGAAGGCTCTGGAGCGGAGAATACTCGCTCTGGAGAATACCCGCCTGATCTACGAGCTGACCGGCGCCAATGAGGCGCTCGAGAACAAGGTCGGCGAGCTCAAGCACCTGAATGAGCTGCTGAGACAGACGCAGGCTGACCTGGTCAAAGCCGAGCGGCTTGCCGCAATCGGCGAGGTCGTGGTCAGCATCAACCACAGTATCAATAACAGCATTGCAGCCATTAGGGCGGCCACGCGCTTCCTCAGAAATCTGGGGGGTCACCCTGCCGGAGCCCTTGATACGATCACGAGAATAGACGATGAATGTTGCGAGATCGAATCCATCCTGGGGCGGCTGCGCTGTCTTCGGGAGCCGGCTGCCGTCGACTACGTGGACGGCATCCGGATGATCGGTGTCGACGGGGGGCAACATGGTGTCAAGGTTTGACCCCGTTCGCGAGGTCGAGGCCATGGCCTCGAGCCTGGGACGGGCCACCCATCTTTGCGCGATGCTGAGGCAGGAAGGTATCCTCAGCCAAGCGCCCTATGCGCTTGTTTTGCTTGCCGACCGGCTCCTCAAGAGTCTCACGTTCCCCTAGCACGTCCCGCCCGCCTCAAATCCGTTGACTTCGTTAGAAATCCGTGATACAATAATCTTAGAGCGTGGGGCTTCAGGGGAGACCTTGGAGCGATAACGAAACGGTGGGGGAGATCCCCGCAAAGCCCTGGTATCAGCAAGGATAGCCGGGCTGCCGAAAATCGCGATGCATTTTCGGCAGCCTTTTTCGTTTTCTGGGGGGTAGCGGTTCATGAACTCGCGTCGGATAGCCCGGGTGTGGGTGGTGATGGGGGTGGTAGCAGTAGTCGCGGTGGGGTCGCTCCTGGCCGCGGCGCTCGCGAGGGCCGACGTCGTCCATGTCGGGCAGGTGACGGTTTACTCAGGGGCCGCGGTGGAGCGCTACATGGTGACTCAAGGGGGCAGGGCCAGTATCGCTTTTCCGAATACTCGCCAGTGGGTGCTGCTCGAAGAGGGAGGCCCTTATACCCCGATGCCGATTGATGAAGTCGTAGCCGCGATTGATCAGATTTCTTATCCGCTGGGGGAACTCGAGGCCAGCGTGATCATCCTGCCGGTGCCGCGACGGGACGTGGTTGAATCCTCGGCAGAGGGAGACGTGATCTTCCTGTCTCCAGGTCTGGGAGAGTGGTCGCGAGAACACATCCACTATACGGTGGCCCACGAGCTGGGCCACATCGTCCACAACGCGCTCATGCCGGATAGCCGCGAGGATCTCTGGAGAGAGTATGCCGGCCTGAGGGGTCTGGACTATGATGCTGCAAGGTCTGCCCGGGACCATGCTGGGCGACTTCACGAGGTATTTGCCGAGGACTTCCGTGCCCTGTTTGGAGACGAGCTCGCCCGGTGTTCATCAGGAGTTGAGAATCATGAGCTAATAGCGCCTGACGCGGTCCCGGGGTTGAGGGAGTTCTTCCTGTCACTTCCGGAAAGGGCGCTGGCTGGCGTGGCGCTGTCTACCTCACCTAATCCTTTTAGCACCTCGCTCGTAATCAAGGCCAATTCAGCCGGCGCAGTCTCGAGCCTTCGCCAGGTCGTGATCTACGACATAAGCGGCCGTGCGATTGCGGCTCTCGACCCGGCTAGCCGGGGTGGGGAAGTGGTATGGGACGGCGCGGACGGCAGTGGCCGCCAAGTCGCGCCGGGGGTCTATTTTGTGGCCGTGCGGGTGGGCAGCACCATCGAGGTCCGAAAGGTCACTCGGATTAGGTGGTGACCCGGTCTTGCAGGGTGCAAGGGTGCATTGCAGCCTGCAAGCATTTTGCCACCGTTTCAGCAAGCCTCCTGAAGTCGGAGCCGCCAAGCCCGATAACTCATTTGCACGCAATAAGTTGCGCCCTATCCTGCCTGGTCCTCAGTGGTATGCTTCTTGCTCAATCTGGAAGGTCTGGGGAGGGAGAGCACGTATTGAAACCCCAGGTTTGAACCCAAGCAGGAGGAGGATTACGGAAATGGGAGCACCGAGGCACGTGGTAGCGGCTATGCTTGTGCTGCTGGTTGTCGCAGGCTCGTGTGGCCGAGACAACACCGTGGCACCGATCGACACCGTGGCTCCAAACCCACCGGTGGGAGTCATGACAGCGCCTGACGGTATGAGATCCGTCGTGATTTCCTGGGACCCGAACACCGAAGTGGACCTGGCGGGGTACAATCTCTACACCTCGACCAATGAGCACGGTCCGTACGGGCAAGTGAATGCCAGGCTGTTGCTTTGCCCCTGGTGTTACGCCCAGGCAACCCCGATGGATGTCACTTACTTCAAGGTGACTGCTGTTGACCGTAGCGGCAACGAAAGCGCCTATTCGCAGGAAGTGGTCGTGTACATCAATAGCGGGAAGTCCGGCGCACCACCTTCGCACACTGACAACTAGCGCCGGCACGCCGCGCAAGCTAAGACGAAGGCTCCCTATCCTTGGGAAGGGAGCCTTCGTATTGCTGCGGCGAGGGCTAGATTACTCTGAACACCATTAGGTACCAGGAAGAGGCAAAAGCATAGATGGCATAGCTAGTCAGGGCCGCAAGGGCTACTGGCAGAAGTTTTCTCATTTCGTTCCGGCTCCTTCCAAAACGCGTACTTACTTAAGCCACCAGAAAAGATCAATGATCCCGCACACCAAATCAACCAGGAGGAACTGCCCGATGATTAACATCGATATCGCCCCCCTTCGAAAGGCGTTGGGTTAA
>DATKKY010000234.1:0-5497 GCA_035542695.1 bacterium
ACGATCGGACACAGAAGGCCAGGGGAATCATGAGGACAACAACCCAAGCCACTGGTCTAGCTATCATGTGGATTCTCCTGTTCGCATGTCATCCGGTAAATCTCTTGCTGATCAATGTCGTCCCGAGCGACAAGACTACGAATAGCACGTAAAGGCCAACCACTATCACGGTTGATTTCTTGCTGCCAAGTCCAGTAAGGGCACTGAAGCCTATGATCATCGCCGCAATCATCCATATGTAGAAGGCATCCACCGAGTTCAGCACCACGTAGAGCGGCGAACCGAACGCCACTCCGGGTGTCAGCGCCGCCAGGCTCGAGCGCACATCGATGCTCTTCTTGGCTACCACTAACGGCAGCTTTGCCAAGCCACCTACCGACGGAATCAGCCAGGCGTAAGCGAAATAGCAGAACAACCTGGAAAACCGGCTTTTGCCCCCAGCGACCAGCGCCACGCCATGAAAAATCGCTGAGCCGATCAAGACGAAGATCACTACCAAGGCTATGCTGGCCGTCACGCCGTGCTGAATCCGCTTGGCCAGAGTCAACTGAAGGAGCGACCGCTGGTCAAGCTCTCGGCCGATATGGGCAGCTATCTTCGCCCGAAGCTGATTTGCATACTCAACGTAGTAAGGGTAAGTGCAGTAGGCCGTAACAAAGCTGATCACCAGAATCAGGACCACCGGCAACACCCACGCTGGCCTCTCCCCGACGCTGGCTGCTACGGCGCTGGGCCTGTAGAAGATCTCCCAGACATTGCTCAACTTCCCCATGCTGCTCCTCCTTGGAATGCCAAGCTCGCTACCTGATCTGCTCCCTGAGCACCACCCTCGACGCCCGGGCCAGCCTGACCTGGTCCAGCAACTCAACTAGGAGCGCGCAGCCGGAGCCCCGGGCCGCGTCAACCACTACGACTGCTCGGTCATCTCCGGAGAGCGCCCTCTCGACCGCAGGTCTCACCATGTCAAGTGAAGCCGGTTGACCCTGGATGGCGATTGCGCCATCGCGGAGGCACCTCAAGTCAACTATGGTGTCCCGGCCCGGTGCCCGCCCGCTTGCCCCCGGAGCTTTCATGAACATGCCCTGCTGGATGGCGAAAACTGCGCATATGATCAGGAACATCAGGGTGAGAAATACCAGGTCACCAGGGGAAACCTGTCGAGCCTCTCCAGTCTTCCACAGTTTGGGTCGTGACAACCCTGCTATCCCTTCCGACGCTCACTGCCACGTTGGCTTAAGCGCTGTGGGATGCCACAACGCACTCTTGACCCCAACCGCTCAATTAGAGCACAAAGCATCGGGGCTCCGAGCCAAAGTGGTGCTTTCAGGGGGCATTCTGAGCCACGATCCAGGTTGGCTCAGCTAGGTTTAATATCAGACTGGAACTTTGTCAACCTGTTTCTCAGTATTCCTGCTTCTCGGTGCTATAGATCAACCGAAAGTCGCCGACACCCTTCTCGTCGGCGAACATGAACTGCAGGCGAGACGAGGAGGGCACCCTGGCGCTCAGCGGCCTGACGGGGTTCCCCGGGCCATCGTAGGTCCAAGTCTCATAGGGCTTGCCGTGGACGCTACTGCCGCCGCGCTGGTCGGAAGAAGTCTCATCCGCTTCCTGGCTGGCCTTGAGCCCTACGCGGGCAAAGGGGTCGTTGGGCACCGAACTGCCTTCGATCTCCTGCTTGTCTCGAACAAACTCGTAGTCGGAGTAGAAGCTCTGGATATCGTCCGGAGGTCCATACTTAATGTAGATCCTGCCTCTGTCGGTCAGGGCTCCCCTGGTTCCCGCGGTGCCGAAATGCTCGTCGGCGTAAGCTACCCGCCTGTAATGCTCGATCATAGCCTCGTTGTCACGGGTCTCGGGCGTCGGATCAAGCCGGGCCCAGAAGTCCACCAGGTACTTCTCCTGTTCGCCCACCGACAAGGCCTTGAATTCCTTCATCTCCTTCTCGGTGAAGATATAAGTCAGATCCTCCACCCGCTCGGTGTCAGTCTTGCCCCAGGAGAGCTTCGACCAGACGATGTCGAACTTGCGCTCCGACGTGGCCTGGGCCTCGCTCGCCAGGTCCCGGACCGTGACAGTCAGCATGTAGCTCCCGCTGGCCAGCGACGCTATGTCGAAGAGGGCAGTCGCTCCCGACTTGGTGCCATGCAGAGTCATCGGCGACTGGCTGGAGAACATGGTCATACCCTCCCGGTTGACGATCGAATAGGTCGCCATCAAGCTGTCGTTGCGCACCCCTCCCCGCAGATCATAGACTTCAAAGAAGACCGACATTTCGCTCAGCATTATGCCGTAGCGCCTCTCAGCATTGGGCACCACCTCGTAGCCTGACTTCTGAAACACCCCGGATGTGGTCTGCCTCACGCTGCGGCCGAACTCGATATCGCTGAGCGCAAGCTGCTGGTCGCCGAACCGCGCCGAATCAACGGCAATCTGGACCCGGCCGGTTCTGTGCCTCCTCAAGAAGAAGGACAGCAGGGTCTTCTTGCGGGCATTGAGGTCCTGGATCTCAACGGTCGCGGTGTACTTGCCGGGGGGAACGGTCACCTGGGATTGGAGAACCTGAATGAAGCCCCTGTCCTGGGCTTCCTTGGCTGAAGCAGCCTGCACTTCGACCGTCTTCTCACTGCTCTTCGCGGTCCTTTGGTCCTGATCGACAAAACTGACTTTGTAGCGCAGCCTGCCAACGTAGGCTCCGTCCCGCTCTACGAACCGAATTTGATCGTTGGACAGAGTGCAGTTGACCTCTTCGGTGTTCTTGTCGGGGCCTTCATAGAACGTGACGATATCCGCGCTGAAAGCGATATCGCCATGGCTTGACCCCGGAGTTCCTTGCTCCTGGCCCCACCCCGGGTGAGCACCCGCCAGCGAAGCCATCAGAATCCCCAAAACAATCAGGGGCAGCCTTACTTCGGCTGCCCCCCAACCCACGCTAGATCTCTTCATAGAGGGTTAATACGACGCGCTCAATGAAATCTTGTGAGAAGCGTCAAGAATCCCCATATCGGAGTAGCAATAGTCAATGCTCCACACCGACGGCTTGCTCACCAGTCCAATCGGCACGAACGGGAATCGGATTCCGAAACCTGCAGTGAAAGACTCCTGGTCGCGATTGAATCTGTAGCCGCCCCGGAGCGCTATTTCGAACTTAGGCGCGAACTTCTGGTACACATACTCCCCGCCGACATTGAGGCGCTCGGCACCGTCCGGCGGATGGTTGAACTCCGCGGAGCCCACCAGCTTCTGGACGGCGGAGTTAATCACAGGCATTGAGCCACCGACTTTAAAGGTGATCGGCATGGGGCTTTCCTTGCCACCCGTGCGGAAGGTGTAACCCGAGCCCATGTTCTGGAAGCACATGCCCAGCTTGATACCGCGGAAGCCGATGTCATAAAGGGTCCCCAGGTCAAAGACAACTGTCTCACCGGAGTAGTCGGCCAGACCCTCGTGGACCCATCTGACGGTACTGCCGAACGAGAACCTGTCAGTGAACATCCTGGCATAGGTCAAGCCGAAAGCCATGCTCCCCGCGTCAAACTGGTAACCGGTGCCGTCCTGCCTGAACTCGGTGGTTTCGGCCATCGGGTCCATCTGAAGCACTGTGGCGCTGATTCCCAGAACCCCGGGTATGAACTTGTAGGAGAAAACATAGGAGGCAAACTCATGGCTCAGTTCAGCAGGCCATGTCGCATGATTGAGCGTCACCTGGCTGCCCTTGACGGCAGCTATGCCGGCAGGGTTCCAGTACGTCCCGGAGGCATCATCCACGACCGCGACAAATGCTTCGCCCATGCCCACGCCCCTGGCTCCGCACCCAATCTTAAGGAACTGCGCCCCCACAGTTCCGACCTTTTCAAACATCTTGGCGGACCAGCACGGGACCGCTGCAAGCATCACTACCGCTACGGCGACAACCACACTCCTTCTCAACTTGATGTCCTCCTTCCCAATCAAAGCCTTCTCTACTTGACCACTATCAGCTTGGTGATTTCGTTGCCCAAAGGAGACTCGACATGCACAATGTAAGTGCCGCTGACTATCTCCTGGTTATTCCTGGACACCAGGTTCCATCCGGGCGGCTCCCCTCGGGAGTCAAGCGGATCCTCGAAGTAGCCACTCCAAACCAAGTCCCCAGCCAGGCTGAAGACCCGCACGGTCGCCTTGTGCGGAAGGTTGAGGAAGTGCACCCTCCTTCCGGAAGGATCGCCCTCGTATTCCACCATGTCTCCAACCGCCCTGCCAGTTGACCGCGCTTCCTGGCTCATCCCCGGATATGGGTTGGGCACTATTCTGACCTTCTCTTTGACTACCTCGGGAGTACCCCTGGGGTAAACCAGCTGCATCGCCTGGGAGTAACTGCCGTAACGAGGTATGGAATCGATCTTGCCGGTGGTCTTGTTCACGACCTTTTCGGCACTGCCGTCATCGAAGGCCGTGACTGCGTACCAATAGGGCATCCCGTTGTGGACATCGGTATCCACAAAACGGTACTTGCCGATTCCAAGGAGCCCCGTGTCTATCTTGGGCAAGTCCTCTTTGCCGAAGTGGCCTATCAGACGCCACTGCTCCCCGGACGGCACTGCACTCTCGTGTCTCCAACCGACCGCCTTCCAGATGCGGTACCCCGCAAAATCATAGACCCGCTGGAGAGGATCGGGCACGGTCTCGGAATAATCATCCCATTCGATCATAACTTTGCCATCCCCGCCCACCAAACGCTGCTTGGGTGGCGGCGGCGGGCTCGAACCCAGCCAGTGAACGAACGTCTGGTTGCCATGCGAGTCCACCATCGGTCCACCGTTATAGACTTTCTGAGCATTCGCTGCATTCTGGATGAAGTCGTCAAACGTGGTGCCGGCCACAAAAGCAACCTGGAAAACCAGGGTGCTGTCCGGATCCAACTCCTTGAAGCGACCCGCTGACACCAGGTAACGGTAGTCGGCCGGCTTTATCGTAGGCGGATCTATCGTCTTGTAGAGGTCCGAATTGCCTCTCATGTACCGGTATCTTTCCCGATCGTTCTTGGGATCCTCTTCGCCACTCGACCAATTCTTGAACATGTGGATACCCACTTCCATGGGAGCCCGAAGTCCGTTGGGATCAGTGGTGTGCCCCAAGAACATCACTCCGAAGTAGCCGGGGTTGTTACCATCCTGCCCACCCGGATAGTCCCACATGTAACCCATAGTGAGATGGTATCTCACGTCCACCTCAGCACCCGACGGGTCCAGCTCCTTACGAACCACAACCGAATCAACGTAGCCGGCCATGTCGTCGGAATAAGCCTGCGGATAAACTCTCACGTTGCCGATGTCAGAGTCCACCATGAAGGCAACGTAGGCATTGTATATGGTCGAGTCACCGATATTGGTCACTCTGTACTCGACACCGATGAAGTTCTCGAGGGCCTGGCTGGTCCAAGCATAGCTCTCCTGCCTGACCATCAGGTGGAGGGGCTTGTGAAAGTCCTCAGTCCTCGACCTGTTCATCGAGGTGG
>DATKKY010000235.1:0-15433 GCA_035542695.1 bacterium
GTTCCTCCGGAGGGGTACGTGGACAAGGTGCGCCTTGCGAGCGACCCGACGACCTTGAACGATGGAGGCAGCTTCAGCGCGAAGCACTGGGCCCTGATGGCGGACTCGGAGAGACCGTCTGACGCAGATATATCCGCCGGCATGATGCTCTATGATGCGTGCATCCGCAGTATCGACGACGCGATCGGCCGGCTAGCCTCGTATCTTGATGAGACCGGTCTCACCAATCGATCGTTGGTGATAGTGACGGCAGATCACGGCGAAGCCTTTTGGGAGCACGGGGTTTGCCGCCACGGGACGAACGTCTACGATGAGGCCATCAAAGTGCCGCTGGTGATCGCCTTTCCCGACGGCCGATACAGCGGCCGCGAGATTTCAAGCCAGGTCGAGTTGATCGACCTCATGCCGTCGGTGTTGGAGGCCGTCGGGGTGCCCGATAGCGCCCACCGAGAGGGGACAAGCCTCATCGGGCTCCTGGAAGGCGGGAAGCACTTGCGTCGGCCCGGGAGCGCGCTTCCTGCGGGTGTCACCTTCTCCCAGTCCACGCTCAGGGACGCCCTCGGCACGCGATGCTTGCGCACGGCGGAATGGAAACTGATCCTCGAGCCTGCCACGGCTCTGGTCCAGCTGTACAATCTCAAGGCAGACCCCGCCGAGACCCGGAACCTGTGGGGAACCGGACTGACCGTGGGAGACTCCCTGCACTCGCTCTTGCTCGGGCTGCCTGGATCGCGCATCCGAGGTTGGCGGATTGCCTTCACCGGCGCCACCGGCGAAGTGACCTACACGGTCACCTCCGCCACCGCTAGCACTGCAGGAGTTCCCCGCGCTGAATGGCTGGTGCACAGCACCCGGAAGCACCACCGAATCCAAACGAGTGGCGGCAGCGCTGAGGTTCAGGCCGCTCCCACCGGCCTTTCTCTGGCCCTGGTGGATTTCGGGGGCGCCTCCGATGAGCTCACCTTCGCAGTCGACGCCGAGGGCGCCGGGGCGCCGGAATCGGTCTATGTAGGAAAGAGCCTGAGCGTGCCGCTTGGAGCTGTGGGGAAGCTGCGCCCCGAGACAGCCTATGGTCTGCCCGACAAATTCCAGGACCATCGGCAGAATGGCAGGCCCGGAGCTTTCATCTGGTGGCTGCCCGGGGGCAAGCTCGACTCATCAGCCGAGACAGCCCCGCTGGGCGAACAAGAGAAGAAGCGCCTCAAGTCCATCGGTTACACGCACTAGCGCGGAGCAAACCGTGCGGGCGAGGCGCCTCAGGAGTTCCCTATCCCAGGAGTCCCTCGGCGAAGGCCGCGGCATCGAAGGTCTCCAGATCCTCGATCGCCTCGCCGGTGCCAACGAAGTCTATGGGTATGCCTAGATCCTTGGCTATGGCCACCACTATGCCGCCCTTGGCGGTTCCGTCCAGCTTGGCGATCACGATCCCTGTGACACCGCAAGCTTTGGAGAAGGCCCTGGCCTGAGAGATGGCGTTCTGGCCCGTGGTTGCGTCCAGCACCAACAACACCTCATGGGGCGCACCCTCAACCACCTTGCCTACCACGCGGCCGATCTTGGCGACCTCGTCCATCAAGTTGGCCTTGGTTTGAAGCCGTCCCGCGGTGTCAATGATCACCACATCCGCGCCCCTGGCTTTGGCGGCGGAGCACGCGTCGTAGGCGACCGAGGCAGCATCTGCCCCTGGTTTGTGCTTGACTACTGTCGAGCCGATCCGCTTAGCCCAGATCTCGAGTTGCTCGATCGCGGCCGCCCGGTAAGTGTCGGCAGCCGCGAGGATCACGGTTCGGCCATCTGCCTGGTAGCGCTTGGCCAGCTTGGCTATGGTGGTGGTCTTGCCGGTGCCGTTCACACCCACAACCAGCACCACATGCGGCTTGGCCGCGAAACTCTGGGGGCGAGGTTCGGCCGAGGTCAGCATCTCTATGATCTCCTGCTTGATCGCTGCCCGGACACCCTCGGCGCCACCGGTCGGCCCAGCAGCCTTCACGCGCTCGACAATTTGGCCGGCGGTCTCCACTCCGATGTCAGCGGCAATCAGCAGCTCCTCGAGTTCTTCGGTGACCCCCGCCTGGTCTTCTCCCGAGCTCAAGATGCGTGAGATTCCACTTGAGAGGACTTCGCTGGTTTTCCTGAGGCCAGCCTTGAAGCTCTGGATCTTCTTCGAGAAGATATCGACCATGCTGCCCCTACCTGCCGGCTCTTCCGGTCACACCGCTGAAGTCTCGGGCACGTCGTCCCGGGCGTGCTCCAGCCTGACGGAGACCACTCGGGACACTCCGGGCTCCTCCATCGTGACACCGTAAAGGCAGGCCGCGCTCTCCATGGTCCTCTTGTTGTGGGTGACGATCAGGAACTGAGTCCTCGTGGAGAAGTCCCGCAACAGGCTTATGAAGCGCACCACGTTGGCGTCATCGAGTGGTGCGTCGACCTCATCAAGGAGGCAGAATGGGCTAGGCTTGGTGTAGTAGACCGCGAATAGGAACGCAAGCGCCGTCAGCGCGCGCTCGCCACCCGAGAGCAGCGAGATGTGATCCAGCTTCTTGCCGCTGGGCTGGGCAAAGATCTCCACCGGAGATTCCAGCGGGTCGTTCTCGTCCTGAAGCCTGAGGTCAGCATCGCCGCCCACGAACAACGTCTGGAAATTCCTGCGGAAGTCCTGGCGCACCTTGGCAAAGATCTCGGTGAAATCGTTGCGGGCCCGCTTGTTGATCTGGACTATCGCCTCGTCCAGGCTCTCCCGCGCCTTTATCAGATCGTCGCGCTGGGTCTTGAGGAACATATAGCGGTCGCGCTCGACCTGATATTCGTCTAGCGCCACCAGGTTGACGGGCCCGAGGTCCCGGAGGAAGCCCTTGAGTTTGGCCAGCTCCTCTTCCGGGCCTTCCACAGGCTCGAGAGCGCCGAGATCGACGGCGGCGACATCCACATCGTATTCTTCCCCCATCCGCTTGAGGAGCGCATCTGCCTTCACTCCGATCAGGTTGATTTCCGACTGGAGGTCCTGCTTTGAGGATAGAATCTCCTCACGCTGGTGCTGGAGTGCTCTCGCCGCTGCCCGGGCATTCTCGACCGCGGCATCCAAGTCGTGCTTCTTCTCCAGCGTCTCGCTCCGGAGGCGCTCCAGACCGGCTGTCACCGCCAGCAGCTTCTGGATCTCTCCGGCCAGGTTGGCCTTGCTCTCGGCAATCTGCTGCTTGCGTCCTGCCAGGTCCTGCTCGCGCCTATCCAGGTCCTCCAAGCTTCTTGCCGTTGAGGCGGCTTCCACCCTGAGCCGCGCTATGGTGTCGCGGACAAAGTCCCCGGTCGCTTCAAGCCGGAGCACCTCGAAATTGGTCTCCTCAACCTGCTTCTGAAGACCGACCACTTGTTGTTCAAGCCCATCGTGGCTTTCGACCTTGGCAAAGAGATCAGGCTGGTCCGTCTTGACCAGGGCCTGATCCCGTGCGAGGACGGCCATCTCGCCGTCGAGGGTGGCGATCCACTTGGTGAGGCCCTCTATTTCGCCTTCCAGCTCAGCCCTTGACTTGGCGAGCGCGTCATACTCCGAAGTCTTGCCGCCGAGCATCTTTTCAGCCTCTGCAACCAGGCGCCGCGCCTGCTCATGGCTCTCCTCCAGCGCGGTATGCTCGCGTTTCAAGTCCTCGAGGCTGGCCTTGAGCTCGGCGAAGGCTTTGTCCTGCTCGCGAGCAAGGTTGCGCACAGCCTCAACGTGGCCCGCCAGCTCGCTGAGCTTCTGCCTCCGCCCTATCAGCGCTCCCGACGTATCCCCGTTCGTGCCCGCCCTGACTATGCTGCCCCTGATCACCGCGTCCCCATCAGGCGTCACAAAGTTGCAGATGCCGTTCACCCCCCGGCCGGAGAGCGAGAAGGCTTGATCAAGATTCTCGACGATATAGATGTCCTTGAGCAGATACTCAACCACAAGTCTGTACCTGGGTTCGCAGGTCACATAATCAACCACACGGCCGATCACACCCTCACCGCCGACACCCGGCTCGCCAAGACCGGCTCGCTCCGGAATGCTGTCCAGCATCACCAGCGTCGCTGGGCCCTTCTTCTCCTGCTTGAGCATCCGGACCGAATCAATGGCGCGGTCCCTGCCCTCGACAATCACGTACTGGAAGGAATTGTGAAGCGCGGCAGCAACCGCCGGCTCGAAGCGCGGTTCGGTGCATCTCACGACGTCGCCAACGACCCCGTGAACTCCCTGACGCCTGCCTTCGCCTTCGACCAGCGCCCTGACGCCGGTCTCGTAGCCCTCGTAGCGCTCCACGAGTTCCTTGAGGACATCGTGGCGCGATGATGACCGGGCCTCCTCTTCAGCCAGACTGCCCAGCTGGGCCCGAATCTGCTCGGCCTTGACCTGGACTTCCTCAATCACTCTTGAGAGATCGTCGAGCCTGGTGGTCTGGGCCATGAAGTCCGCGCCGGCCCTGTCGCAATCGGCCCGGAGCCGTGCGATCTCGCCATCCAGCTCGGCGGTCCGGCCGGCAATCCATTCGCGTTTGGTTCGGGCCTTTTCCAGAGACTCCGCCAGGTGGGTCTTCCGAGTCCGCAGTTCGGTGAACGATGACGTGACGTCCAGCGTATGCTTCATGTCCTCGAGCCGCCTACGCGCGGAGGCCACCGACGCCTCCCGGCGCGCCTTGAGATCGCCGTCCAACCGCTGGTACTCGGCCTGAAGCTCAGCGAAAGTCTTGGAAAGAGCTGCCAGCTTGCGAGCCGCCTCGGCTGCTTCGGCGGTCTTAGCAGCAAGAATGTCCGACTTTTCCTTAAGCTGGCTTTGCCGCTCCGCCCTCTCCTGGGCAATCTCGCCGAGCTTCTCATCTATCGAACGGGTTCGTTCGGCCAGCACTCCCTGATCGTTCTCCAATTTCTGTGCGGCCTGAACCGTCTCGGCTATCTTGGCACCCTGCTCGTTGATCTTGCCTTCAATCTCGATCACCGCGAGCCTGGTCTTCTCAATCTCAGCCTCAAGTTCCGCTATCCGCCGGGCCCCCTCCGCCATCCTCGCATCCAGACCGGCCAGCTCGCGCTCGACCTCGCCCCGGCGCGCTTTCATGGCTGCGAACTCCTTCGCCGCTCCGTAGGTCTCGACCTGCTTGATACGCCCGGTCAGCCTCTCATACCGCCTTGCCTTGGCTGCCTGCCGGGCCAGCTGTCGCACCCGCCGCTCCACCTCGCTGATCAAGTCCTCCACCCGCTCCAGGTCCCGCTGGGTAAGCTCCAGCTTGCTCTGGGTCTCCTTGCGGCGAACCTTGTATTTGCTTATCCCCGCGGCCTCTTCAATGATCTTGCGGCGCTGGCCCGACGTATCGTCGAGAATCCAGTCGATCATGTCGCGCTCCATCACCGAATAAGCCCGTCGCCCCATGCCGGTCCCCAGGAAAAGATCCACGATGTCTTTCAGGCGCGACGGGACGTTGTTGATCAGGAATTCGCTCTCACCGGATCGGAAAGCTCGGCGGGTGACCGTGACGTCACTGTATTCCACTGCCAGCACATCCTTGACGTCCGAAAGGGTCAGCGCGACCTCAGCGTAGCCGGTGGGCTTACGGAGCTCGGTGCCTGCGAAGATCACGTCCTCGGCCCGGGTGCCCCGCAGCAATCTCACGTTCTCTTCACCCAGCACCCACCGTATCGCGTCACAGATGTTGGTCTTGCCGCAGCCATTGGGACCCACGATGGAAGTCAGGCCGGGCTCGAGGTCGACCACTGTCTTCTCGACGAAGGACTTGAACCCGACCATCTCAATCCTGCTGACGTACACCTTGGATCAGCTCCTCTCCAATTGGATTCCACTCAAGCCTGCTTGGCCTCGGATCCAAGCGCGGCAGCTATTTCCTCTACGACAAGATCGTCATCGCGCGTCGGGATTGTTCTGAAGTCCAAGAACACCTTGTCCTCGCCGATGCGGGCGATGATCGGAATCTCGCACTTCCTCAAAGCAGTAACCAGTTCGTCCGGTGAAAGCCTGGAAGAGACCAGCACGATCGCAGCAGTCTCGACATTCGCCAGTGGTAGCGAACCCCCGCCTACCTGTGACGCTGCCCTCTCCACCGATACCTTGAGTCCCGGCCCGACCCGGTCTCGTATGGCCTCGGCTGCGCGCCGCGCCCTTGCCTCAAGGTCGCTGGCCGGGGAGGCCAGCATGGCAAGCGTCGGAATGCGCTCGGGGAGCTTCTCCGGTTCAAGATAGATTCGGAGCGTTTCTTCGAGAGCCGCAAGGGTCAGCTTGTCAAGGCGGAGCGCACGCGCCATCGGATTAGATTTCATCCGGCCAATGGGCTCGCGCTTGCCCACGATCAGGCCGGCTTGAGGGCCTCCCAGCAGCTTGTCGCCACTGAAGGTCACGACATCTACACCGTCAGCGATCGCTTCCTGCGGCATCGGCTCGTGCGCGATCCCGATCCTGGCAAGATCAAAGAGGGCACCGCTCCCCAGGTCCTCAATCATCAAGAGCCCGTGCTTGTGAGCCAGATCAGCCAGCTCGCGCCTGGATGGCGACTCCACGAATCCAGCGAGCGCGAAGTTCGAAGGATGAACCTTGAGTATCACGGCAGTCGAGGGATTGACGACCGCCTGATAATCTTCAAGCCGGGTTCGATTGGTGGTCCCGACTTCGACCATCCGGACACCGCTTTTCCTCATAACATCAGGCAGACGGAAGGACCCGCCGATCTCAACGAGCTCGCCCCTGGATACGATCACGTCCTTTCCGTCTGCCAATGTGTTCAAAGCCAGTAGGACTGCGCCTGCGTTGTTGTTGACGACGAAAGCATCCTCGCTCCCCACGATCCGGGCCGCGAGGCCATCAACGATCTCCGTCCGAGATGATCGCCTCCCGCGAGCAAGATCGAACTCGAGGCTCGAGTACGAACGGGCGGCCTCCACTGCCGCTGCGACCGCGGCCTCCGCCAGGACCGACCGCCCAAGATTGGTATGAATCACCACGCCGGTGGCGTTGATCACTTTTCGTATCCCGCGCCGCGCGCCGGCGGCAGCTCTCTCGCTCACCGTGGCGGCCAGCTCCTCGATGTGGGGCTCGCGCGCCAGCCGCTCTTCGGCGATGGCGGCCCGCGTTTCCGCAAGCACCTGTCTCACCGAATCTACCACAATCCATCGTGGCATACGCCGTCCAAGCTCCCCAAGCGCTGGGTGCTCCATCAGCCGTTCGACCGACGGAATCGACCGTAGCAGCTTGGCTTTCAAGCCCTGGTCCACTTTTGCTACAGCCTCCAAGTCTGCTGCCAAGTTTGGTGCCAAAATAGCAAAATAGCGCAAATCCGTCAAGTCAATAGATTTCAATAAATTGTGTTGAATTCGTGGCTAGCCTTCTGATAATAAGTAGGTAACCCTTTGCGTCTTAAAGGAGAAGGATGGCTTGGTCAAGCTGCAGCTGGTCACACTGGCCGTGATCGTGGTGATTGGCATGTCAGGCTGCGCGCCCGGACCGCGTCCCCAGATCAAGCGTCTCTACAGCGGCCTCAGGGAACCTCTGGAGAATCTCGACCTCTCGGGCCTGAGAGGCCGAAAGATCGTGATTGATCCAGGGCATGGCGGCATCTTTCGAGGGGCGCGCGGAATCCACGGCACTGACGAAGCCGATGTCAATCTGGGAGTTGCTTTTCACCTGGCGAAGCTCTTGGAAGATGGTGGTGCCGAAGTCGTGCTCACGCGATCCGCGGATACCGACTTCGTCGGAGGAGACTCGCTGCGCTTGCGCGATGATCTCAAGGCTCGCGTGGATATCGCCCGGCGCATCGCGCCTGATCTCTTCATGTCCCTACACCACAACGCTGATCCCGGCGGCGATCACACCGTCAATGAGATCCAAGTCTATTACCGGCTCGCGGACGAGGGGCCGTCGCTCGACGTGGCGTGCGCTATCGCTTCCCATCTGGTCGCCAACTTGGGCGAGGAGCGAAATCAGGTGGTCGCCGGCAATTACTACGTCCTGCGCAACGCCGCATGGCCTGCAGTGCTGTGCGAGCCTTCCTTCATAAGCAATCCGAGGATTGAGGAGGAGCTCCGGCTCGATGAGAAGCAGTGGCTGGAGGCGGCCGCCTACTTCCTTGGCATCGTCGAGTATTTTGCAAGGGGAGTGCCCGAGGTCGTGCGACTGGGCATTGCCGGGGAAGGTCCGGGAGCGATCCAGGAGACCCGGCCTTTGATCGAAGTGGTATTCGACGACAATACGCTGGTGGATGCTTCGACGGCGGAGATCCTCCTCGACGGTCAGGGCCTCGCGCCGACGCGGGTCGCTTACAATCGCTTTGTCGGCTGGCCGCCATCGCCGCTTGGCGGTGGGAAGCACACGCTCGCTGCCTGCGGCCGGGCGTACACCGGGAACTCCAGCCGTGAGGCCCGCGCCGAATTCGAGGTCATCACTCGGCCTGCGTCCATAACTCTCAGGGCGCAACCGCAGAGCGCGACCGCGCCCTATCCGCAGAAGGTGACCGCCCTGGTACTGGACGCCAACGGCATGCCTGTCACGGATTCGACTCAGGTTGATTTCACGTGGGCCACCGGGGCCAGGACCATGGAGACGCGGTCGGGAGAAGCATCGGTATTCGTGGGACGAGAGGTGCCGTTCGGGAGCGGCGAGATTGCGGCCAGCTGTGGCGGCGTCACGGCGAAGGCCGGCCAAGCGACTCCCGGGCCCGAGCCCGAGGTCCTTCCGGGCGCGATCTCGGGCCTGGTCGTGGACTGCTATGGCAACCCGGTTCCAGGAGCAACGCTCACGCTCGAGCTCGAGGGAGGCACCGGCGCGGGCGGCGAACCCGGCATGGCCGTGTCCGATCGTGACGGCTTCTTCACGATACCGAGTGGGAGCCGGCCTACGGGTCTCAAAGTTGCCGCGCCGGGCTTCAGGCAAGCGGAAGTTGCTCTCGATGGGGCGCACGCTCCGGAGCTCAAGCTGGAGCGGTTCTACCTGACGGTGCCGGCGGGCAGTGTGGTCACGCTTGATCCGCAGGGCGGTGGAGACGGGTTGACCACATCCGCGCTTAATCTGGCCGTGGCGAGAAGGCTCAAGGCCTTGCTCGAATCGGTGGGCATACGAGCAACGCTGACGCGGGATGACGACCGGGACGTAACCAAGGTGGAGCGCGTGAAAGCTGCCGAGGCCGCCAAGTCGGATCTTGTGGTCTCAATTGACCACGAAGCCGGCCCCCGGAGGGGTGCCGCGCTCGGGCACTACTTCTCAAGTCCCACGGGCCAAGACCTGGCGGCAGCTCTTGGCAAAGAACTCAAGTCGGCCTTTGGCTGGACCGCACCGATATCCGACAACGCCGAGTACTTCATCCAGCAAACCAGCGCGCCCGCCGCGAAAGTCACTTTCTTCGCACCGCGCTCACGAGCAGAGGATGCGTCGTTGGCGGAGCCTTACCAGGTCTGGGCGCGCGCCTACGCGCTCGCGTGCGGCATAGTAAGATATCTTGGCGTCGGCAGCGAGGCAGGCAGTACCTATGGAGTCTCCGGAAGAGTGACGCTGGGCGGCAAGCCGGCCAGCGGCGCCGTTATCCTGCTTGACGGCGCGCTCGAGGTGCCCACCGATGCCAACGGTAGCTTTGATCTCCGGCTGCTCGCCGAGGGCGTCCACACGCTCACAGCCTTCCGCGGCTCCGCCGGACCGCGCTCGCTTAGCCTGGATGGGAAGAGCCGTTCGGTTGAGATCAAACTGGATTGAAAGCGGAACTCGCGGTGAGCCCGGGCAGACGCTAGGCGGTCGCGGCCCTGATGTACTCCAACGCAAACTCCGAGTAGTGTCTGGCCCACTCCGCTATTGAGGCCATCTCTTCCGGCGTGAGATCGCGCTTGTACTTGGCAGGAGAGCCGAGGTACAGCGTGCCGGGCGGGATCACATCGTTCTGCTTGACCATCGCGCCGGCGCCGATCATCACATCAGGGCCGACGACCGCCCCGTTGAGGATTATGGAGCCCATACCGACCAGGCACCTGTCCTTGACGGTGCAACCGTGAAGGATCGAGCCGTGCCCGACCGTGACGTCATCGCCAATCTCAAGGGGCGCATCGTGATCGACGTGGAGAACGGAGTTGTCCTGGATGTTGGAGCGTTTGCCTATGCGGATCCGGTTGACGTCGCCGCGCGCGGAGACACCCGGCCAGATGCTCGCAAAGTCCCCAATCTGGATCCGCCCGACCAGTAACGCGGTCCGGGCAATGAAGACGTTCTTGCCCACCTCGGGCTTGCTCACGAGGAATTCCTTCCAGTCAGCCAAGGCAGGCTCCTACAGCGGAAACTTCCCGAAGTCCTCCGGATTCATTTCGTCCAGGTATCGCCTCAGGGCTTCGGCTCTCTCATCCTCGCTCATCTCCACGCTTGACTGCTCACGAAGAAGGTCCTCCGCTACGAACACTGGGGAGCCGGTCTTCAGCGCCAGAGCAATCGAGTCGCTGGGCCGGGCATCAATACCTATGATCTCGTCGCCCTTCTCGATGAAGAGCTTGGCAAAGAAAGTGTTTTCGCGCAGTTCGGTGATGTCGATCTTCCTAACAGCGCCGTCCAGGGCTTCGATCAGCGTCTTCGTGAGATCATGGGTCAAGGGACGCTGGAACTTCTGGCCAGCCAGCTCCATCGCGATCGCCCGCGCTTCGGCCCGCCCAATCCAGATTGGCAGCACCCGTTTGCCGTTGACCTCTTGAAGGACTACCACAGGGGTGTCGGTCCTCTCGTCCAGCGCCAGCCTCCACACTCTCATCTCAACCACGGCCTTAACCCTCCACTCGCCCGTCGCCCATCTGCTGTGTGCCCCTTAGCGCGCCCCAGACCCGCAGCCTCCGACTGTGCCTGTGCAGCTGTTGCGGGCCGCAGATTGCCTGTCAATTGCCCTTGAGATCAGGATGCTTGCCTGAGCGCATGTTCTCTATCATCCACTTGGCGTCATCGCTCAGATCGGTTGATGGGTATTTCTCAAGGAAATCCTTGAAGATCTTCTCCGCTCCGTCGTAGTCCTTGAGCTCCTCCGCCATAGTGAAACCTGCCATGAACTTGGCTTCGTAGGCCCGCTCGTTCGTGGGGAACTTGTCCACGAACTCCTGGTAGTACTTGATCTTGTCCTGCGGGGTGGAGGCCTCGCCCGCCATCTTGAAGAGGTCCTCTGGCGTTTCAGCCTGGGCCTTGGTCTCGTTCAGATAGACCACCTTGTACTTCGCCCTCAGCTGGGCCATGGTGTTGTCACGGGTCTCCCGGAGCTTCGCATTGGACATCTTGGTGATAATGTCGTTCTTGGCCTGATCCAGGGTCCGCTGGGTTTCCGGGTTCCGCTTTTCCAAGAGAATCAGGTGGTATCCCCTGGCGGTCTTGACCGGCTGGCTAACCTCGCCCTCTTTCAGCGCAAAAGCTGCCTGGGCAAACTCCGGCAGCATTCCCAGCCCCTTGACGTTGCCATTCTTCTGAACTGGCCCGCCGACGAGTCCGCCGCTGCTCTTCGAGGACGCATCCAGCGAGTACTTGGCCGCGAGATCGGCGAAGCTGGCGCCATGATCCAGCTGGTTGCGGATCGACAGCGCCTCCTCCCTGGTCTTCACCAGTATGTGCCTGACCGTGAGGTTCTCCGGCATGACGAAATCGCTCTTGTGAGCGTCGAAGTAGTCCGAGATCTCCTTGTCAGTGGGTTTGGCTTTGCCTTCGACCATCTTCTCGTAGTACATCCTGAGCAGGATGTCCCGGCTGGATTGAGCCATGTCGTTCTTGTACTCGTCGGTCTTGTCCAGTCCGGCCGCGAGTGCGTCCTTGTACATCAGCTCCTCTTCGATCAAGCCGTCAAGCAGCCGCTTCTTGCCATCCGCAGTGCTCAGTTGCTGCTGCATGTAGGGCGGCAGTTCGGAGAGCCTCTTCTGGAGTTCGGACTCGGTGATCACTTTGCTGCCTACCTTGGCCAGACCCTCTCCCTCGTTCGCCTTCTCCTTCGCGCAGCCGCCCAGCCCGAAGACAAGCCCGCAGAGACACGTCAAAGCGAGGATGGCTAAGGCAACCCTCTTGGATTCCATCAGCGACCGGACCCTCCTCTTGTCATCATATGGCAGGCAAAATCAGTTGGACTTCTTTACCACCCAGACCTTCACCTTGGCCTCGACATCCCCATGGAGCTTCACCGGGATCGTATAGACTCCCAGAGCCTTCAAGGGTTCCTCGATTATCACCTTCCGCTTGTCGATGTCGAAACCCTGAGCCTTAAGCAGGTCTGCGATGTCGGCGCTGGTGACGGATCCGAAGACCCGGTCATCCTCGCCGACTTGGACCTCTGCCGTGCAGGAGACTCTGTTCAAGGCCTTGGCAAGTTCCTCAGCCTCGCGGTGAATCTTGGCCTCTCTGACGGCCCTCATCCTGTCGGCCTCCTGCATCATCTTGATGCCGCGGGACGTCGCAGGAAGGGCCAGCTTCCGTGGCATGAGGAAGTTTCTGGCATAGCCGTCCTTGACAGTTATCCTTTCGCCCCTCTTCCCGAGATCTTTAACATCCTCAAGCAATATGAGCTCCATCGCCTATCCCCCTACCTGAACTGCTCTGAGGTGAAAGGAATAATGCCCGCATGCCTCGCTCGCTTTATCGCCCGCGTGAGCTGGCGCTGATGCTTCGCGCACGTTCCCGATATCCTGCGGGGCACTATCTTGCCTCGGTCGGTGATGAAGCGCGAGAGCCTGCGATCATCCTTGTAATCAATCATATCCTCTTCGTTGACACAGAATCTGCAGACCTTCCTACGACGTCTTTCTTCCCTCGGCATCTATTACCTCCAGTAAGCACTTCCACGAACTTGGCCGCTAGAAGGGGACGTCCTCGTCCGCAGCCACGCCCGTCCCGGTCCCGCTGTCCTCGGCTTCGACAAGTTCCCCTTCACTAGTTTCCTGCTTGGTCACTCGATCAAGGAACTGGACCCGCTCCGCCACGACCTCGAGAGCGCTCCTCTTCTGGCCGTCTTCGGTCTGCCAGCTCCTGCTGTTGAGTCTTCCTTCGACAAGCGCTGCGCTTCCCTTCTTCAAGTACTCGTTAGCAAGTACGGCGAGCTTACCCCAGGCCACCACATTCACAAAAGCCACAATCTCTTTCCACTCACCGTCTTGACCCTTGTATCTTCTGCTGGACGCCAGCGAGAATGACGAAACAGATGCCCCGTTAGGGGTGTACCTCAACTCCGGATCCCTGGTCAGTCTGCCGCTCAAGATCACCTTGTTGATTGCAGCGAGTCTTACGTCCGCCATCTTCCAACCCCCCTGTCCACAACAGCACCATTGCCAGCCTGCAGCCAACTACCCTGCAGATTCCTTGGGTTCCTCTGGGACAACGGCCTTCTCCGGGCGAACCACAACGATGTGCCTCAAGACCTTCTCGTTGAGCCTGTACGCTCTCTCCATCTCCTTGATCGACGTGGGCTCGGCCTTGAAGATTACCAACGCGTAGTACCCCTCGGTCTTGCCTGCGATCTCGTAGGCAAGCCTTTTCCGAATTGGAGGTTCGGCGCTCGCGACTTCGCCACCCAGACTCATGATGAGGTTCTTGACCTTGTCCACTTCCTCCTTGACCTGGTTCTCATCAAGAGCAGGATCCAGGATGAAAACTGTTTCGTAATCTCGCATTCTATCCCCCCTTTTACTTTCCGAACTTGACCAGCACTATGTCCCCATCCCTGACCACGTAGTTCTTGCCCTCTGTCCGGACAAGCCCCTTTTCCCTCGCGGGAGCCATCCCGCCCGCAGCCCTGAATTCGTCGAGCGAGATCACCTCGGCGCAGACGAACTTCTCACTCATGTCGGTGTGGATCTTCCCCGCCGCGTCTCTAGCCCCGGTTCCCCGCCTTACCGTCCAACCTCGGGTCTCCTCACCCTTAATCGTAAAGAATGTTACTACTTGGAGCAAGTCATAGCAAGCTCTTACAAACCGCTGAATCGCGCTCTCCTCGAACCCCATTTCCTTGAGCAGCGCCTTGCCTTCCTCAGGCGGCAGCTCTCCAATCTCGGCCTCCAGCCTGGCGCATATCGGGATCGCCATGGTCTGCCGCTCCCTCGCCAGACCCTCGACAACCGCCACGTACCCCTTCACCGCCTCGGAGCCGAAATCCTCGTCCACATTGGCGCAAAAGAGGACCGGCTTCGACGAAAGCAACTTCAGATCCTTGAAGAAACCCTCAACCTCATGATCCATACTCTGAGGATCCTCGAAGCGCTTGCCGTGGTTCAGCATCTCCTTGAGAGGAATCAGCAAGCCCATTTCCTTTCGGGCGTGCTCGTCGCCGCTCTTGGCGCTGTTGGATATCTTGGCGATCCGGCGCTCGACGATTTCGAGGTCGGACAGGAACAACTCGGCTTCGATGATCTCCACATCGCGTTTGGGATCAACCTGGCCCTCGACGTGTATCACGCTGGCATCCTCGAAGCACCTGACCGTATGCACGATGGCGTCAACGTTGCGGATGTGGGACAGAAACAGGTTGCCCAGACCTTCGCCCTTGTGAGCTCCGCGGGCAAGGCCAGCAATATCGACGAACTTGAGCAGCGGATGCGAGAGCTTCTTGGGCTTGACCACCTCTGCCAACACTTCAAGCCGGCTGTCAGGGACCTCAATGGTGGCTATGTTAGGCTCTATGGTGCAGTAGGGGTAATTGCTCGCGGGGGCTTGGGCTTTCGCCAGAGCATTGAACAGCGTGGATTTGCCTACATTGGGAAGTCCGACTATCCCGATCTCCATCAGGGCTCCCCGGGAGAGGACTGGACCGGCCCACCGGCCTCATCCGCCCGCTTGTTGTAAAGGTTCATCGCTCGCTCCAGCCCGTCCCGAGCAACAGCAAGCACAGCTTCGCAGGCCGTCGGGCGGACGGTCTCCATCACGGCCTGCTCCTCGGAGCTGAAACGCCCGAGGACGAAGTCGCGCGAGACGCAACCCTCGGGCAGGGGCCCGATGCCGATTCTCATTCTCGCAAAAGCATCGGAACCAAGCTCATATATGATGGATGCGAGGCCATTGTGGCCGCCGTCGCTGCCCCGAGGCCTGAGCCTCAAGCTTCCTATGGGGAGACTGAAATCATCGCAGACAACCAGCAGGTCCTCGATATCCGCCCCGAAGGCGGCGAGCGCCTGGGTTGCCGCGCGTCCACTTGAGTTGACATAGGTGGTCGGGACTACGAGGACAAGGTGGTCGGAGGCATCTTCAGCAAAGCAGTAGTCGCCCCGCCCGGAGGAAACCCGCAAGCACAGCTTGCGAGCGAGAGCACCCAGGATCTCCTTGCCGACATTGTGCCGCGTGCCCTCGTATTGGTCCTCAGGATTACCGAGCCCCAGTGCAACCAGCACACCCTATTTCTCCGGCTTGCCCTTGGCCTTGGGCTCCTCTTCCTTCTTCTCCGCCTTCTTCTCGGCGCCCTCTTCCTTCTTCTCCTCGCCCTCAGCTCCTTCGACCGGCGCGGCCTCA
>DATKKY010000236.1:0-5740 GCA_035542695.1 bacterium
CAGTGCCGCTTGATCTTGACGAGTTCGTCCTCGTTGTCGAAGGCGACAAGCGGCTGGTAGGGCCTCAGCCGCATCAGCGTCTCGATATCCTTGATGGTGTTTGAAAAGATGATCCTGTCCCAAATGTAGGCGTGGCGGCGCTTGTCTGGCCACCGAGCGATGTGCTTGTGCACGGCCATGAATTCCGGGAAGGATGCGACGTCGAAGCTCGCGCCCTCATCGAACATGGTCTTGATGATCTCGGCGTCCGAGTTGGCCTTGACGGCGTAGTAGCACTGGACTCGCGGCAGGTGCTTCTTGAAGCGCCGGTAGTTTTTCCGGATCACGTCGTGATCGATCACGAGGAGGGGAGTACCGTGCCTCTCGACCAGGGCGAGCAATGCCCGCTTGTCCGCAGCTATCCCCTCGGCCGGCAGCGGGCCCGCCGCCCCGGGCGTCTGCTTGCTTCGTTTATGCATTGCCATCTAGCAAGTCCTCCAATTCCTTCATCTCCCCGGGCGCATTCTTCCGGAAGTTCCTGAAGTAGGCCTGGCGCAGTCGCGCAAAGAGCTCGGCCCGCCGGTCATACAACCGCCGCAGCTTCTTGGGCCGCGCATTCTGCACCACATAAGCCGTGACGAGCGGCAGCACAATCGTGCAATCCGCATAGACGATCACGCTGGTCTCGAGGCTCTCAGGGTCAAGCTTGCCCCAGGTCACCGCCTCCTTGGGTGTTGCCCCCGAAAGGCCGCCGGTATCGACCCTCGCGTCCGTAATCTGGATGAAGTAGTCCTGGCCAGCCTCCGCAATCCTCAGGATTTCCTGGATCTGGGGCTCGGTCTGGAGCATGAAGTTCTTGGGCGAGCCCCCGCCGACCAAAATCACGCCGGTCTTGCCGCCCTCGTGTTTCTTGGCGTTCAAGATGATCGCCGTGGACTCGTTGACATCAATGCTGGGATTGATCTTGAGTTTGAACCGGTCGCTCAGGAGCTCCAGCCCGGCCACGTTCATCCCAATCGTCGAATCCCCGGGCGATGATGTGAAAACCGGGATGCCATTGCGGTAAGCCGCCGCCAGCACACTGACCGACCCCGTACGGTTCTTTCGCTCGCACTCATCCAGGAGCCGCCCGAGCAGGTGATAGAATTCCTGCGTGCCCATCTCGCGCTGGAATTCCGGCCGCACCAGCATCTTTCGGAGCTGCCGGTCGGTTTCCATCAGGACTTCCTCGTAATCGAAGAGCACGTCATAGATCCGCGTGACCTTGGCTCGCCGGAGCGCACAATCGTCAACGTTGGGGGAGCCCTCGAAGAGCGGCAGGTTGAGGGCATAGTGCATGTCGTGGTACATGTTGGCGCCGGTTGCCACGATCCAATCGACGAAGCCGTAGTCCATGAGCGCAATGATGGATGACTGCATCCCTGCCGGCGTCAACGCCCCGGCCAGGCTCATCCCGACTGTCACATCCGCCGCCGCATACTTGGCGACGACGAGTTGGCATGCATCCTTGACGCGCCCCGCGTTGTAAGCGTTGAAGGCTCTCTCGATGAGATCGGTGACCGTGTAGTCGCGGGTGATCGGGCGCGGTCTTATCCGCTTTCCACACAGATAGGCATTCTTGCTCGAGGGGCCGCTCTGACGGCTTTCCACGCACTTCCTGGACCTCGTCTGCTTCTTAGAACGATTTGTCATTATGCCAACTCCTTCGGACGTTACTCCGGCGCCAATAATCCTATGGCATCCAGTCGGGGGACTCAATACCGATTTGTGCTAGTCGTTGGCTGCAGATACCACTTTTGGCGAGGCTGGCCTGGAAGGTATAACGAGCGCCAGATGGCCCTCACGGACTGCGAACCCAAACTAGGAGGTATAGCCATGCTGAAGCAATTGGCACCGAACGTCAGAGCGACTGCCGTCGCGCTCGCCATCGCCTTCGCCGCAGCGCTTGCCTTGATCGGTTGCGGCAGCGAGAAGTCATCTGGGCCGAGCGATACAACTCCGCCCGCCAGAGTGACCGACCTCCGGGTCGAGAAATTCGTCCCGACCTGCCCATAGGGGCCTGCGGTCTGACTCACGCGGGATCTGTGACCGACATCCGTCGGCGCAAGCTCGGCGTCTGCAGCACCCGTCCGTCCTGTGCCCTCACTGCCTGCAGCACAGCATCCGTTTCCGCGCTAAATGCTTGCCTTCCTCGACCGGCGCGTTTAGCATGTTGGCACGCCAAGCCCCTGCTGGGCCGGCACTATGGGGCTAGGCTTGTGCAGGGCCCGCAAGCCGGCGTGTAAGGAGACACGGATGAAAAGGTCCGAGTTCAGGAAGTTGGCAAACTACACCTTCGGCAGTTCGGCTGCCGTCATCACAAATGCCAGTCTCATCGTTGGCCTAGGGTCGGCTGGGGCGACGAAGGCGCCGATCCTGGGCAGCCTGCTGACGTTCGCGCTGGCGGACAATATCTCCGACTCGCTGGCCATACACCTCTATAAGGAGAGCGATGAAGCTGGAAGGGCATTGCCCTTCTTCACCGCAGTCCTGAATTTCTTCGCCCGCCTGCTGACTTCTCTCAGTTTCGTTGTGATTGTCCTGGTGTTTTCGGTGCAGGATGCCGTTCCGGTTGCGATAGTGTGGGGTCTCTTCCTGATGATTCTGGTGAGCTATCTAATCACCAAGAAGCGCAGTCAGAGCACGCTCGTGGAGATCATCAAACACGTATTGGTCGCGGTCATCGTGATTGCGCTTAGCCGCCTCGTCGGCACCCTCATCAGCGAGCACTTCTGAAGGGCTGCCAGCCTCCGCCTGCCGCTATTGCTCCCTGTGGAAATCAAATGCAAGCCCGGCGGACATCAGGAACCCTGACTTGAAGGGCCGCGAGGCCCAGTCATCCTCGGTTAGAAGCAGATTGTACTGACCGCCGACCTGGAGGGCGAGCCCGCGATATATTTCCAGCAGGCCGACCAACCCGGGCACGAAGCTCCACCGGACATGCGCATTGGTGCAGAAGAGAGCGTCACAGTCGACAGGGGCGTCGTCCCCGAAGATCGAGGGGCCGGCAGAGAAGCTCAGGGCCAGAGCCCTCCGATCGCCACCCCAAAGCCTGCGCTGCCAATTCAAGAGAATCGAATCCATTGCGAAGTCGATGTGGCCGAACGCGGAAGCTTGGGCTGCCGGCGGGGTGGCAGGCCAGCTGTGAACCGTCTGCCGGTTCCACTCAAGGCCAAACCGGCTCTTGCAATCAGTAGAGAGAAAGCCGCGGAAGTGCAGCTCGATGAAGTAGCAGGGCCGCACCTGTGACTTCCAACCCTCGGCGGTGCGGGCATGGGTAGCGCCACTATTCCAGCCGGCGCTGAAGTTGACCGATTGGGCAAGGCAGGCTCCGGCGGCGAGTGTCGCGAGTACGGTGACCAGAGAAACTGCGGCTGCACGCGGCAGGGCGACAGGCAGACTGTGAGTGCGTGGCACGAGCGAACACCCCGTTCATCTGGCCAATCGTCGACCGACCACCCCAGAGCTGGCTTTCGGGCCAGCAGCCAATCTCCGCTGGATGGGGCATTAGCGCCGCAGCCCGACGGCGCAACAGCCGGGATGTCAGCCTTGCTGGTCCCGCCCGTCCAACCCGTCCAGGCTGCCCAGGCAACCATGATTAGTATAGCACAGGTAAGCGTGAGGCCGAGTTTCAGTCTGCTTGTGTTGACCGGCATATCTTTCACCTCCCTGTGAGTCTGGCAATCCGTATACTGCGGCCGGGGCGCCCGGGCGCCGCCACACTGGCAACCCACGCGCTACTCGTTGTTACTTGACCGCGAGCCGCTTTGAGCTCTGCCACAAGCCATGTATGTTGCAGAAGCTTGAGGCCAGAATCGTGCCCGGCTTGTCCGTCTTGAACCACAGGGTCGCTGCGTGATGAGTGTAAATCGAGCTGGTGTCTGGCCCCTCCATAGATTCGCCGTGGGCAGTGAAACTCGTCATCCCGATCTCGTAAGGGAACTTGCTGCCATCAGGATGGAACCAGACGTTGATCCACCTGATGTGGTGCTCCGTCTTGTTCGGATGGGCGACTTCCTTGCCCACCGATACCTTGACCTCGAAGGGCTCGCCCTTCTTGACCGCGTCAGGTGCTTCGATTGCCGGCACGTGCTTCTCGGTTTTCCAATCCGCGCTTTGGAATAGATCTTTGAATTCTGCCATGTGAATTCCTCCTTGTAGATGCGGGCGCGACTTCCGGGTCGGGGGCTGCGCCGAGAATGAGCCCAGTCATTGCTCACTGTGCTGTGGGACTTCCGCCCACAGCACACCGCCTCGTGTTGCCCCCGGTACGCTCCGCTGATTTGGGTCTCCGGGGCCGCGCCCGCGCTTCGTAGTAGCAGTCGAGTCAGGTGATCCTGCTATTTGGTTTGTGATCCCGGCCTCCACCGTTTCTTCTGTCTTTGTACCTCCTTTCTTGTGCCGAGGCTGCGTTTGTGCGCTGACCAGTCCGGGCCCTCCGGACCTAGCACCCTCTCATTCCGGACATAATGGTGCCCCGCTCCGCCAATCTCAGCAATTGCCCGGTTCCACATTCAGTTGACGGATTTCCACTGCCAGGGGCCATTGTGCTGGTGGAGGCGGTGCCCGTCCTGTTTTCTGATTTCGGCGGTCTCGGTTTGTCGGGGAGGGTCGGGCGTAGTAAACTGTGGATATATAATGTGGCCGTTGCCTGGCCAACCCTTGCGGTGTGGCACGTTTACCAACGGAAAGGAGGGACCAATGCAGAGCGTCGTTCATTTCGAGATGCCGTACGACAATCCGAAGAGGATCGCGAAGTTCTACGAATCGGCCTTTGGCTGGCAGACTCAGATCCTGGGTAGGGAGATGCACGATTACGTGCTGGCGACCACCGTCGAGACTGATGAGAAGGGCCCCAAAAGGCCGGGCGCGATCAATGGCGGCTTCTTCCCGAGGGACGCCGATTCGCCGGCGCAGGGTCCGTCGCTCGTTATCGCGGTGGACGACATCAAGGAGTCAATGAAGAGAGTGACCGCCGCCGGCGGCACGTTGCTCGGCGAGCCGACTGCAATACCGGAGGTCGGCCAATACGTCTCTTTCACCGACACTGAGGGCAACCACCTGGGGATGCTCCAGCCCATCCCGCGCAATTGGCATGCGCCGAAGGCAAAGTAGCGGAGCCGACCCCTCCACCCTGAGGGCATGCCGCAGATCTGGACGCCGCCTTTCGCTCACTGGCTTCCCTTCGGGCCAAGTAGCAGCCGCAGTCCATCCAAGATTCCCGAGCACAGCAAGCTGGCGTTCGCTGAGTCGGGACCGACCGGCTTCCGCTTTCCGAAATCCGGCGCATCAAGCCTCATTCGGTAGTTTGCACGGACCCACTACTAGGGCCACCGGCCCAGTGGGCCTCCCAGCTCGAAAAAGGTCCTACGGGATTGCCGCCTGCCCTCAAGCTATTCGCGTCCTCCCCTGAACAGGTGCTTGGGCGCCTTATACCCACGCCTGCCTCAACTTTTGCGTTGACATATCCATCATGGCGATCTATCATACAGAAAACTGGCAAGTCTGGAGCCTATAATGTATGTATAGGCGTCGAACTGTGTCGCATGCGCACGGCATGGTTACTACGGGGAACCTAATAGCAAGGACGCAAGTATGAAGGCCGATCCCGACCCCGACGAGCTGTCCGGAATTGAAACCCAGTATCTGTCAACGATCGCATCATCAGTTTCAGCCACGCGAGCGGTATTGCTGATCCTGGCCCTCGTGTCTGTGTGGATTA
>DATKKY010000237.1:0-9357 GCA_035542695.1 bacterium
TGACCGAGTGGCTTGAGAAGCGAGGCTTCACAGCTACGTACGTGCCGGTGGGCACTGATGGCGTTGTCAATCCCGATGACGTCGGGAAAGCAGTCAGGCCCGACACCATCATCATTTCCATTATGCACGCCAACAATGAGGTCGGCACGATCCAGCCTATCCGGGAGGCCGCGGCAATAGCCCACCAGAAGGGCATCGTCTTTCACACTGACGCGGTTCAGACCGTCGGGAAGCTGCCGATTGATGTGAAAGCGATGGAGATCGACCTACTCTCGCTTTCGGCTCACAAGCTTTATGGCCCTAAGGGGACGGGTATTCTCTACGTCAAGCGCGGGGTCAAGTTCGACCCTTGCGTGCACGGCGGCCACCAGGAATGGGGGAAGCGGGGCGGCACCGAAAATGTCGCCGGAATCGTGGGTCTGGGAAGAGCTGCCGAGATCGCCCAGGCGGAGATGGGTACCGAAGCTAATCGGGTCAGGGAACTGCGTGACCGCCTGGAGGCAGGTCTTGCCGAGCGCATAACCAACATGATGTTCAACGGGCACCGCGAGAAGCGACTTTGGAACACCGCCAATGTCTGCATCAAGTACGTTGAAGGCGAGGCCATGCTCCTGAACCTGGACATGCGCCACGGGATCGCGGCGTCCTCAGGTTCCGCGTGCACCTCAGGCTCGCTGGAGCCGTCCCACGTGCTCCTGGCGATGGGGATACCTGCGGAGATCGCTCACGGCAGCTTAAGGTTCAGCCTCGGCCGAAGCACCACCCGCGAACAGATCGACAAGGTGATTGAAGCCTTGCCTCCGATCGTCGAGAAGCTCCGGGCTATGTCGGCATTTCCCCGCAAGGAGTAAGCATGGCGACCCCCCGGCCGGACCTCAAGGACGAAATCGCCCGGCTCAAGCGCGAGAAGGACGCTCTGATTCTGGTCCATAATTACCAGATAGCCGAAGTCCAGGAAGTGGCGGACTCGATCGGGGATTCCCTGGATCTCGCCCGGAAGGCGGTGGAGGCAAGGAAGAACCTGATTGTCTTTTGCGGCGTGCGGTTCATGGCTGAGACCGCCAAGATCCTCAATCCCTCGGCGAAGGTGTTGCTACCTCGCGAGGATGCCGGCTGTCCCATGGCCGACATGGTGACCAGCGAGGATGTACGGGAACTCCGGCACAGATACCCCGATGCGGCAGTCTGTTCCTATGTCAACACCAACGCTGACGTCAAAGCTGAAACCGATATCTGCTGCACTTCTGCCAACGCCGTGGGCGTGGTTCAGAGCTTGGGGTCCAAGCAGGTGATTTTCACACCTGACCGGAACCTGGCTGCATACGTCGCTGGCCAGGTGTCGAACGAGATCATACCGCCGACGGGTTACTGCTACGTCCACCAGCGGTTCAGCCGCGAGGACATCTCCCAGGCGAAGCTGGCTCATCCTCAGGCCGTAGTGATGGTTCACCCCGAGTGCGTCCTCGAAGTCATCGGCGTTGCGGACAAGGTGCTCTCTACGAGCGGCATGCTCAAGTTCGCCCGGGAGTCATCGGCCCGGGAGTTCATCGTCGCCACTGAGGAAGGCCTCTTGGAGCGGATGAGCCGCGAGCTGCCCGGAAAGCGCTTCTACTCGCCGGGCAAGGCGCGGTACTGCTTCAACATGAAGAAGACGCGGCTCGAGGATGTCCTGCACTCGCTCGATCAGGAAGTCTACGAGATCAAGCTAGACCCTGAGATCATGCGGCTAGCGAGGAAGCCCCTTGAGCGCATGATTCGCCCTGGCCCCTAGGCCCCGAAACCTATGGCACGAATCGCTGTCCTCATGAGCGGTGGCGTGGACTCCTCGGGAGCAGCGCTGGTTCTCCAACGGGCAGGCCATGACCTGATCGGGCTCACCGCGCGGATGTTCGGCGGGGCATCCAAGTGCTGCGGCGACGACGATATCTACCGTGCCCAGCGGGTGTGCCACAAGCTAGGCATTCCTCACCGCGTGCTCGACCTCACTGGCGAGTTTGACAAGCTGGTGATTTCGGATTTTGTGGAGTCCTATGTCACTGGGCTTACTCCCAATCCGTGCTCAATCTGCAACCGGTCAATCAAGTTCGGCGTGATGTTGGCAGCGGCGCGAAGCTTCGGCTACGATCGCCTTGCTTCAGGTCACTATGCCCGGTTGGCGGAGATCGGCGGCAAACTGGTGCTCGCCGAGCCTGCCGATCCGCGCAAGAGCCAAGTGTACTTCCTGGGGCTTGTAGCCCAGGAGGCCCTGGCGTGCCTGGACTTCCCGCTTGCCTCATTTGGGAAGCGCGATGTAAGGACCATGATCGAGGCTGCCGGTCTGCCTGCCCGCGAGACTGAGAGCCAGGACCTGTGCTTCATAGTGTCCGGCCGCTACGAAGAGGTCCTCAAGGCGCGCTCCACCTGGCCCGGGCCGGGCGATGTTCTTGATACGGAGGGCCACCCGATTGGCAGGCACCGGGGCCACATGGCTTACACCATCGGACAGCGCTTCGGTCTCGATGGCAAACGCCTGTATGTGCTCAGCAAGTGCGCAGCTAGGAACGAGATAACTGTCGGCAGCCGTGAGCGAGCGATGGTTCGCGCGATCACCGCGCGGCCCGTCAACTACTTTCGTGGGGTTGAAATCGGCTCGGGCAGTGTGGTATCAGTGAGGTATAGATACAATTCACCGCTTGTGGACGCTGTGATCACGGAGGAGACGAGTGCCCACATCAGGGTCCTGCTCGACCAGCCGGGCTTTGCGCCGGCTCCCGGCCAGATACTGGCATGTTATAGGGATGATTTCCTGGTTCGTGCTGGCACGATCGCTGGGACCGATTAGGCCCAGCCGGGTTCAGGAGGAAACCTGTCAAGCCGGAGGCTCGTCCAGCCGACAATAAGAATGGTCAAAACTGCAAAGGAGACCGGCATGGTGAGCGAAATCAACAAAATCGCAGCCAGGTTCAAGGATGGACGCGTGAGCAAGGGCACGACTCACGACTTCCTGCCGGGGAAGCCCTTCTTTCATCTGCATCTTGCAGGATCCTCAGAGGCGGTCTTGGTCCAGGTTGAGGACCTGAAGGCCATCTTCTTCGTGAAAGACTTCGCGGGCAAGCCTGAGTATCGCGAGAGCAAGGTCTTCCCTGACGAGGTACCGGCAGCCAAGGGGCACAAAATAGCGGTTGTGTTCAAGGACGGCGAGACTTTGACAGGTTTCACTTTCGCGTATGATCCAGGGCGTTCGGGCTTCTTTATCGTTCCGACGGACGCCAAGTCCAACAATGAAAGGGTGTTTGTGGTGAGATCCGCGGTCAAAGAGGTTGCCCTGGGTCTCAAAGCGGACCAACTGCTGGCCAAGAGCATCTAGGAGCATTCGATGAAAAAGACCATTGCCATCCTGACGGCGGGCGGGGACTGCCCGGGCATTAACGCAGTGATTCGCGCAGTTGCCAAGACGGCCATGAACGACTTCGATCTCGAAGTGGTCGGCATTGAGGACGGTTTTCTGGGGCTGATCGAGAACCGTTGGAGGAGACTCTCCAACAGCGAAGTCTCTGGCATCATAACCCTGGGCGGCACCATCCTGGGCACCTCCAACAAGGCCGATCCCTTCCGGTTTCCGTGGAAATCGCAGGATGAGTTTATCGATGTCTCGGACAGGGCACTCGAGAACTTCGACCGGATCGGGGCTTCAGCGCTGATTGCTATCGGTGGTGACGGCACCCTGAAGATATCCGACAGACTCGCCCAGAAGGGCATGCCTATTGTCGGCATCCCCAAGACGATCGACAACGATGTTGATTGCACTGACTACACTTTTGGCTTCGACTCGGCAGTAGCTACTGCCACTGAGGCGATCGACAAGCTCCACACGACGGCTCAGTCCCACCACCGGGTGATGATGGTAGAGGTAATGGGCCGTTATGCCGGGTGGCTCGCGCTTCATTCGGGGGTCGCAGGCGGCGGAGACGTGATCCTGATCCCGGAGATCCAATTCGACACAGGTCTGGTGTGCGACGTGCTGTTGGACCGGAGCCGCCGCGGCAAGCGGTTCAGCATTGTGGTTGTGGCTGAGGGAGCCAAGACCGAGACCGGGGCCCTCGTGGTCAGCCGCTATGTCAATGACAGCACCGACTCCATAAGACTGGGCGGGATCGGCGAGATCTTGGGCGACCAGATCGAGACCCGCACCAAGCTGGAGACCAGAGTAACGGTGCTGGGTCACCTGCAGCGGGGTGGCACGCCGACGGCTTTTGACCGAGTCCTGGCGACCCGATTTGGCAGCGAGGCGGTCAAGCAGGCTGCGGCCGGTAACTTCGGCGTGGTGGTGGCCCTCAAGCGTCAGGACATCGTTCCAGTTGCGCTTCGGGATGCGATTGCCGAGCTCAAGCTGGTTCCGCCAGGTCATCCGCTGGTGAAGACAGCGCTGTCGGTCGGCACGTCATTCGGCGTGGATCCCAAGAAGGCCGGCCTGGACATGTGCGTGCCTCAGACCAACCACGCCTAACTAGGGCGTATCGCGGAGCTTGGCCCGGCATTTGGTGTACTTGAGATAGACCGCCCGGGCATAGTCGCTGGCCAGCACAAGTCCGATCTTGCCGTCCAGGATTCCCACCTTCAAGATGTACATTCTGAAGAAGGTCCAGCCCGCATGAAGGTAGGGCGTGATGGCTGACGGCCTTCTGCCACGGGCCCGGAGCACCTCGGCAGCCATCGTGCTGTGAGCTTCCATCTTGCGAAGGACAGTGGCGCGGTCCGGATATGTGTAGTGGTTGAGGGCACTCTTAAGCCTGCCGACCCGGCCTTCGAGCCTGACGGTCTCATGCACCAGGTCCTCCGTGTAGTTCCCCATGGTCTTGTCGAAGAGTTTCAGCTTGCGGAAGCTGCCCCAACCGGAATACCTGATCCACCGACCCATGTACATCGAGCGCCACCTGATCTTGTAGCCGTCCAAGACCGGGGTGCTCGCAAGAGTGTCCTGTATTTCGCGGGCCAGCTCCGGCGTGACCTCCTCGTCGGCGTCAACGGCCAGCACCCATTGGTTGGATGTTGAACTTACCGCGAGCCTTTTGTTCGGGCCGTACCCGAGCCAGCCAGTCCGGATTATCTTGCAGTTGTAAGCTTCGCATATCTGGAGCGTCCGGTCGGTCGAGCCCGAGTCAACCACCACGATCTCATCTACCCAGGCAAGTGACCTGAGACAGCGCTCGATATTGGCCTCCTCATTCTTGGTTATTATGGCCGCCGAGATCGGACGCTTCACTTTGGCCCGCTTTTCTCGCCGAGTATTCTCAAGACCTCAGCGAAGGCGACCTCTGCTGGTATGCCGAAGGTGCTGTCGGTGCCCGGCTTGAAGTCAGGATTGTGCAGGTGGTGATGATGGCTGAAGACCGACGCTGGAGACCAGACGACTGGATCGGTATTGCCGAAGATGGCGAGGGTCTCGGTGCCTGTGGCTACCGCGAGATGATTGATGCCGCCGTCATTGCATACCAGCATCCGGCACCGCTTGAGCAGGGCAGCCGACTGATGCAGATCGGTCGGCGGTGCCATGATCGGCCGGGTCTTCATCTGCACGCTCACGGTTTCCACCTGGGGCCGTTCGGTTGCCGCCCAGAGCAGGACCACCTTGAAACGAGTCCTGCTCTGAATCAGATCCGCCAACGCGGCGTAGTTGGCCAGGCACCACTGCTTCTTCGCGACCGGGCTGCCGGGGGAGATCACTATTAGGTCCCTGGCGTCCAGGTGCTCACGCTCGAGCCAGCTCTCAATCTCGACCTCGGCTTCCGGTCTGACGCTGAAGTGGAGTTGGTACGGTTCTTCAGCGATACCAAGCGGTTCCAAAATATCGAACTTCCTGGAGGCGCTGTAGCGGAGTCTCCCGCGCCCCGCCCTGAGATTATAGGCGAACCACAGCCGCCCATCTCTATAGCCTAGCCTGTATCTCGCGCCGCTCAGCAACGTCAAGTGCTGGGAGCTCGGCATGTTTTGCTGGTCGATCACCAGATCGAACTTCTCAGCCCGGATGCGCCGGATGGTTCTCAGCCGCTCGAGCGCATACGCGAGACGCTTGCGGGCTTTGATGGTGATAAGGTTGTCGATCGACGGGTGACCTCGCACCACGGCATCGTACGGTTCCTTTATCACATACCAAAGCTCCGCCCCCGGCATGCGCCGCTTTAGAGTCTCAAAGTAAGAAGTAGTCAAGAGACCATCGCCGAAAGGGCCAAGCTGGATCACCAGGATCTTCTTGATGCCTGCGAGGTCGCGGTTACTCAGGTGCTTCAAGGCTCACTCCGGGGGTGCTTGTAGTCAACGTGGTCCTTTTCCTCAATCAGGGTAGAGCCTGCGGCCAGGTTGATGCCCCGCTTGACTTCCGACCGCCGGTCATTGACCAAGTAGACCGACCTGGCCAGCTCTATGAACTCGGCGTCGAACTGCCCGGCTCTCTCCTTGGCCCGGATGCGGTCCTCGATATCCCAGAGCTCCTGGTTTATCGCCTTGAGCTTGCGGAATTCCGCGGAATCCCGGAGAATGCCGGCTTCCTTCAGGGCCACACTCAAGAGGTCGTACTCCCGGCGGACGTTCGCGATCTTCCCGGGATCCTTGATCCGCTCAAGCTTGATCTCCAGGATGGTTACCTTGTCCACCAGCTCACCCACTGAAACCTCGATGCGCATCTACACCTCCAGGCGCTGCCCCGGGAGCAGCCGGTTGGTGATCATGTCATAGACCTGCTCGGGTGAAATTCCCTTCATGCACGCCATAGACTCGCACGGCTCGTGCCGCCGGTCGGAATGAAAGCAGGGTGAACATGGCACTGGATTGCAGACACTGACGTTCTCCTCGTAAGCGGAGATCTCGGGTTTCACGAGGCCGCCGTAGATAATGACCGCCCGGCTGCCCACCGACCGTGCCAGGTGCATCAAGCCGCCCTCGAGGCCCAGGAAGAAGAGGGAGTTCTTGATCGCCGCTGCCGTCTCGCGGATTGTGAGGTGCCGCCCGTCGATTACCCCATCAAGCAGCGGATCGGCTGGTAGGCCGACCTGGACGAACGCGAAATCGCCCAAGAGGTCCCGCACCTTCTGGAAATTGGCCACGCCCCACTCCTTGCGATTGGCGAAGAAGTCGCGTTCGCCCGTGGGACAGACTACGATGTTGGGAGACGGGCAAAGCGCGCGGGCACCGGCGATCTCGTCCTGGGTGAGGTAGATCTCTGGCTCGGCCTTGCGGCGCGCACCGACGTATGCCATAGTCTGCTCATAGATTGACACTGTTGTAGTCTCGTCCACGTGATACCTGGCCTTTATGTGCCGCCGGGTGGTTTTCAGGTGCTTGGTGGTGACCCAGTCAACATAGGGATTGTGGGCAAAGAGCTCTGGCCAGGGGGTTTCCACAACGATCTTTGAACCCGGGTGCTGCTTTTTGAGCTCCGGCAAAACCATCGTCATAAGCAGGTTGTCACCCAGACCATTGGACGTGCGCCTTACAAAGATGACATTCGGCCTCAGGAGATAGTAGATCAGCCTGACGTAGGAAATCACCTAAGCCCCTCTCGCTTTCGCTTTCCGAGCGACGACCTGTTCGAAGACACGCTCGGTCCTTTCGCACATTATAGCCTCAGAGAACCCGGTCCGGATAGTCGCGAGCGCGTTTGCTCCCAAGCGCGCCCTCGCCGCAGCGTCGGTCCGGAGAGCGACAAGAGCGTGGATGAGAGCCGCACGATCCCCGGCGCTGAGGAGCAGTCCGTTTTCTTTGTCGCGCACGATCTCGCGCACACCACCCACATCTGTCGCGACAACCGGGCGGCCGGCAGCCATGTACTCAACAATCACGTAGGGGAAGCCCTCGACCGATGAGTTCAGTACGGCGACGTCATACGCAGCTGCCGTCTTCATGGGTTCAGTGGAGAAGCCGGCGAAGATTACGTGCTCGCGGACTCCAAGCCCGCTGGCCAAAGCTTCCAGCCCAGCACGCTCTGGCCCCTCGCCGGTGACCACAAGGTAGGTTGAGGGATGCTCGCGCGCCACCACCCCAAAAGCCTCGATCAGCTGGTCAATGCCCTTGATCCGGGTGAGCCTGGCGGTCGTGCCAAAAACCAAGGCGCCATCGGGGATGCCCCAGGTCCGGCGCAGGCCCGTGATTTCCTCCTCGGAAAAGGCCACGGGATCGCGCCCCGCATAGATCGTGGAGCATCGCGCCAGCTGAAGCCAGGGGGCTTGCTTCTTGGCGAGCATGAGCGTGGAGTCGCTCGGCACTATGGTGTGATCCACCAGCGCCTCCTGACGCCGTTTTACGCGGTCATTGACATCGAGTTCATTGCCGAGCATGCGGACATTGGGAACGCCGCAAAGCCTGGCTGCCAGGCCTCCGGCTATTACTTCCTTTTGGATATTGGTGACCACCACGTCAACATGGTGGCGCTTGATAAAGGTCGCCAGAAAGAGTATGGCCGCGGGATTGTAGTCCATCCCCAGCCGTCTGGGGATGATAGTCACATCGGTGGGGGCTAGCTGGGTGAAGGGCGACGCGGGGTGGGAGAGAATCCAGGCTTTGTGGCCTCTGGCCTCAAGGCCTACGGCGGTTCGGTGCATCCAGGTGATTACCCCGCCCCAACCCTTCTTTGCCGAGACATAGAGGATGTTCATCACATGACCTTCGAGGCCTTGTCACACGTGCTTGAGCAGCACGTAGTTCTTGAAGGCGAAGATCTGTCTGCCGCCCAGGAGACGATGCTCAACGGCTGTTAGCATGCGGTACCTCAAGCGCTCATGTTTGTGAGGCACACGCCCCGGGTCAGGCTTGCCTGCTACCTGCAGCTGGTCCCGCCAGTCCATGGCGGCGATCCGCTCTTTCATAACGGCAGGGTGAGTGCCGTCGAAGGTCGCAAGCTGGCTGAGCGGGCCGTAGTCGAACATGTGCGGTGCCCTGTCATAATGCTCGGCCGCCCTGGCCTTTCCCCAGTGAACCGTGTCCAACGCGCGCCTCTTGCTTTGCATCACTCGAGGCGGCCGCACCCAGCCATAGTGGTAGATCTCAGCATCGACCGAGGCCACCCGCAGCTTCCTGGTGCCGTGCTGCTGTCGCGGGCCTTCGTAAACATCGAAGTACCTGAAGGACTGAGCACTTTCGTAGGAATGTATCTCCGGCAGGTTTCTGACGATCCTTATCTCGCGAGGGTACCAGCCATGGCCGCCTTGGTAGTGTTCGTAGTCGCCCCAGAAGTGCTTGTATCTGAAAAGAAGTCCCTCGACTTGGCGGAGTCCCAATACCTCTTCGCACCGTGCTCTTATGGCGGGCAAGTATCTCTCGTGGACCACCTCGTCGGACTGGAGGTAAAAGAGCCAATCCCCGGTGCACCTCGACTTGGCGACCTCG
>DATKKY010000238.1:0-4391 GCA_035542695.1 bacterium
AGCCGTGAGATGCCCAGCTGGAACACCATCTCGGTCAGCGGCTATCACATGCGGGAGGCCGGAGCGACAGCCGTTCAGGAGGTCGCGTTCACCTTAGCGGACGCTATCACTTACGTGAAGCACGCCGTGGATGCCGGGTTGCGAGTGGACGACTTCGCGCCCAGGATTTCCTTCTTCTTTGGAGCCCACAACGACTTCCTGGAGGAAGTCGCCAAGTTCAGAGCGGCGAGACGGCTCTGGGCCAGCATCATGAAGGAAAGGTTCCACGCCGAGGACCCTCGCTCGATGACCTTGCGCTTCCATACCCAGACGTGCGGCTCGACGCTGACCGCTCAGCAGCCTCTGAACAACATCGTGCGAGTCGCCCTCCAGGCGATGGCCGCGGTGCTGGGCGGAACCCAGTCGCTTCATACCAATAGCTACGATGAGGCGCTCGCGCTGCCCACCGAGCAGGCTGTCAAAGTGGCGCTCCGGACTCAGCAGGTGATTGCCCACGAGACCGGGGTTACGGCAAGCGTCGACCCCCTCGGTGGTGCCTACCTGATCGAGCATCTCACGGACGAGATCGAGCGAAGGGCCCATGAGTACCTTGATAAGATCGAGGCTATGGGAGGGGTCATTCCTGCGATTGAGACGGGCTTCATTCAGCAAGAGATTGAGAAGAGCGCCTATGCCTATCAGCAGAGTGTAGATGCTAAGACCAACATAGTCGTGGGGCTCAATGAATTCGCGAGCGAAAGCGAGCCCCCCAACATCCTGCGCATCGCCGCCTCGATTGAGGCAGACCAGCGAAGGCGTCTCGAGAGCCTTAAGCAAGACCGTTCACGAGAGGCCGTAGCAGCAGGCCTCAAGTCGGTCGAGGCCGCGGCGCGAGACGGCAGCAACGTGCTCCCTCCCATGATCGAGGCAGCCAGAGCCAAGGCAACCGTCGGGGAGATCTGCGACGTGCTTCGCGGGGTTTATGGAACCTTCGATGAGGTGATACGACCATGAAGCTGGAAGGCCTTGAGCATGTCGGTATCGTAGTCAGTGATCTCGATGGTTGCATCAAGACCTTCGAGGATGTCCTTGGTATCAAGTGTGAAGCCCGCCAGAGCGTTGAAGGCAACAAAGTCGACGTGGCCGAGTTCAACCTGGGCAACACTAAGCTCGAGCTGGTCACCCCAACCGATCCCGCTAGCGCCGTGAGCAAGTTTCTGGCTGCCCGTGGCAACGGAATCCACCACATCTGTTTGCGGGTGAAAGACATCGAAGGCTGGCTCGATGCGCTCAGCAAGCGCGGAGTGGATCTGATTGACAAGGTGCCGCGCCACGGCGCGCATGGGCGCTCGGTGGCTTTCTTGAGTCCCAAGTCGGTGTGTAACGTGCTGGTGGAGCTCACCGAGTATAAGTGAGCCGTCCCCGCTAGTCCCTACCCCACTTCGCCCAGAACGCACCAAAAACTTCATCGTCGGTGGGTATCTTCGCGTTCGCGATCGGCCGGGCAAGCCGGGTTATGTTCATCATGTGCTTGTAGGTGAGATTCTCGCTCACGGAATTGTTGCCCCATGAACCGCAGCCGAGCGTCGCGGTGAACGGCAGACCGACATTGTAATTCCCTGAGTTGCTGTACGCCTGGGTCTGGTTCACCAGGACTCGGCACAGCCGGACCGAGTTCGCAAGTTTCAGAATGTGGTCGTCGTTCTTGGAGTGAATCCCGCAGGAGTGCCCCCGTCCTTGGTAAGTAGTTATGTTGTTGACCAGTTTGACGGCATCATCGAAATCCTTGTACTTGTAGGCGGTGAGGACCACCGAGATCTTCTCGCCGGAGAAGGGATGCTCAGGGCCAAACCCAGTTTCAGGCACTATGAAGAACTTGGCTTGCTTCGCGGCTTCGGACTCCAGCCCGGCAACCTCGGCGATCTCCCGAGGGGACTTGCAAATCACCTTGGCCGTGAGCGCGCCGTCTTCCCACATGGTGCGCTTCAGGTGCTCTTTCTCGGAGGCGTTTACTAGGTAGCCCCCTCGGCTCTTGAGCTCTGAGATGAATTGATCGTACACACTCTCATGAATGATGACCGAGTTCTCGGATGAGCAGCTGCTGGCGTAATCAAAGATCTTGCCAAGCTTGACCTTTTCAGCGGCATCGGCGAGGTCCGCAGTCTCATCAATGATCACCACTGCATTACCGACACCCACACCGTAGCAGGGCTTGCCGCTGGAATAGGCGGCCCGCACCATGCCCTGCCCGCCCGTTGCGACCACGCAGTCCACCTGGCGCATCAGTTCCTGGGAGATCTCCTTGGTCGGATTGCTGATGCCCTGGACGATATCCACCGGCGCCTTCACCCGGGCCAGCTGCTCACGGATCAGGCGTATGGTCTCATCGGAAGTCTTCTTCGACCGTGGATTGGGCGCGAATATGACAGCATTGCGGCACTTGCAGATCATCAAGGCGTTGCCGACCGTCCCCGCAGTGGCATTGGTGCAGGGAGTGAGGGCTCCTATCACACCCATGGGCTTTGCAATCCGCGTGACGCCAGGCTCAACGTCCACATCCAGGATGCCGACCGACTTCTTGCCCATGAGGTCATAGACTGCCCCTTTGGTACGGTGATGATTCTTCGTGGCCTTGTCTTCGACGTTGCCCATCCCGGTCTCCTGGCACTCCAGCTCCGCAAGGTACCGGCCGTTGTCATCCTTGAAGATGGCCCAGCCGATAGCCATCACAACCTCGTCCACTTGCTCTTGGGAGTAAGTCTCGAAGATCGCCTGGGCCGCGCGGGCTCTGCCGACCATCGTAGCAATCATTCGCTTGGCTTCCACCAAATCCGTATTAGTCATGATCGCACCCATCTAGTCTACCCTGTCACCTTTCACCCTCGGCAGCCGAGAAGGCCTTGTCGATCGCCTCCAGCCCTTGGTCAATCTGGGCTTTGGATACGACGATCGGCGGCTTTATCCTCAGCACGTTGTTATCAAGGCCGCCCGCGCCAAGCAGCACACCCCCATCCTTGGCCTCGTTCAATATGGTCTGGGTCTCCTGGGTTCCGGGCTCTTTGGTTCGCTTGTCCTTGACAACTTCCACTCCCAGCATCAAGCCCTTGCCCCGGACATCCCCCAGGAACTTGTGCCGGTCCATCAGCCGGAGCAGTCCCTGCTTGAAGTATCCACCGAGCTCCAGCGCTCGCTCTGCAAACTTCTCCTTGAGGAGGATCTCGATGTTGGCGAATCCAGCGACACTCGCCACGGGATTGCCGCCGAACGTCGAGAAGAGATCCTTGGGCTTGAGGCAGCTCGCGGCCTCATCGGTGGCGACAAAAGCGCCGATGGGATAGCCGGAGCCAATGCCCTTGGCCATGGTCATCATGTCCGGCGCGACATCCCAATTCTCGATGCCCCACATCTTACCTGTTCTCCCGAAGCCGGTCTGAACCTCATCCGATATCAGGAGGCCCCCATACTTCTTGACGGTCTCGCTTACAATCTTGAAGTACTCCCTGGGCGGGTCAACCACCCCACCGTTGCCCTGGATGGGCTCTACGATCATGCCGGCAATCCGGTTTGGAGTCTGGCACCGGATCGCCTTCTCGACATAGTGGGCGCATTCGAGGCCGCACCCCGGGTACTTCTGACCGAAATCGCATCTGTAGCAGTATGCTGGCGGCACAGCCATCGTTCCCGCAGCGTAGGGCACGTTCTGCCGCCAGGTGCCTTGATTGGTCAGGCTCATGGCCATCAGCGTCCTGCCGTGAAACGAGCCGTTCAGTGCCAGGACATTGAATGCCCCGGTGAACTTCTTCATCAGGTGGAGCGCCGCCTCGTTGGCCTCCGATCCGCTGTTGGTAAAGAAGCACTTGGCGAGGTGGGGCGGGCAGATCGAGATGAGCTTCTCAGCGAAGAGCGCCATCGGCAGCATTGGGTACAGCGTGGAGGCGTGCATCAGCCTGTCCAACTGGCGCTTAATCGCGTCGACCTCGACCGGATGGCAATGACCGGCCAGAGTAGTCGAGATACCCGCGAAGAGGTCCAGGTATTCCCTACCCTTATTGTCATAGAGGAGCGCGCCTTTGCCGCGCGCTATAAAGAGCGGCTCCTTGTAATAGTGCCCGATGCACGGGGCAAGATAGCGCTTCTCCAGCGCAATCACGTCATCCGTGGAGAACTTCTCGGGATTCAAGATGTCGTCAATAGTTCTGGCCATTTTACCTTCTCCTAACATCGTCTGCAGCCCTGGCCCTGATTAGAGATTTCCCGGCACCACTTCCCGGACCTAATCTAGTATTAACCCATAAAGGCCTGCCATCCAAGCGGGGATTTGCTGGCGGGGATGCGACTGGCCGTCAACCTCAATTCCTGAATTGCGCCTTGATTCCTCCCCATGTAGTGGGCTCGTTTGACACATCGGAGCC
>DATKKY010000239.1:0-2997 GCA_035542695.1 bacterium
TTGAGTTACCGGATAGAGGTCTGGGAGGACCGCGCCAACTGGTACGACAGGCTGATCAATTCAAGCACTTACTCCTATAAGATTGCTTACGACAACTGGGACACCGTCTTCTGCGTGGACGCTTTGAGCAGGGGCAAGACCGAGACCGGTAGGTTCAAGAACCTGGCCGATCTGCTTCACCAGGTGTGCACCCAGCACGCCTTCCGAGCCTGCCCGATCTCATCCCTCAGCCGAGACGGCTCTTACTATGTCACGATTTCCGCGGCGATTCAGGCGCTGAGCGCCGAGCGGGTCAAGGAGGTCGAGAACTGGCTGGGCGGGGGCCAGAGCGACGATGACCCTTCCAAGGCCGGAGGCCTCTTGGGATTCGTGGTGGACATGTTCACCTCCAAGGCCAAGCGTGCCGATGCCAAAAGCAGTATCTTTGCACTTGAGGCGTTGAGTAGAGGACCCTAAGCTGGTAGTCTCTTGGGCAAAACCTGACGGAGGCCGCGACACCTTGACCGAGGGTGAGACTGCCCGACATATTGACGAGCGCCTGCGAAACGACCCCAATAATCCCGAGCTCTTGATCGAAGCGGCGCGTTACTACCATCGGCTGGCGATGCAGGGAAGCGAGTTGGCGCTAGATCGCGCCGATGAATCGGTTCGCGCGCTGCTCCACAAGGACAAGCGGAACGCCGAGGCCGTCGCGATTCGCGCCAACACTATGATTTTGAGGCTCAAGGCATCGAGGTCACGGCTCCGCCGCGTTTACACGCTGGTGCGGGCGGGCCGGATGCTGGACCGCGCGGTGGCGATCGATCCCGCCAACATGACTGCCCGGACGGTCAGGGCCTTCACGGCGCTGGTCTTCCCGAGCTTCCTGGGGCGATGGAAGACCGCGGTTGTTGACTTCGAGTACCTGATCAAGCGGAAGGCCGAGGACTCCTGCCTCCTGCCGGATGAAATGATGCCCAAGGTCTATTACAACCTGGGGCTCGCCTATGCCAAGACCAAGCAGCTCGGACAGGCGGTGCGGGTCTTGACCGAAGTGGTCGAGCGCTTCCCGCAAGCTCACGAGGCCGAGCGAGCCAGAGACCTGATCGAGAAAATGCGCGGGTGATGGCATGATGAGACGATTTGAATTGCTGACCTGGGTGATCACGATGGCGGTGCTGATGGCAGCGGCGCCAGTGGCTTTCGGCAGCTCTCCCAAGCCTATTGATTCCACCTTCAGCTACCGGGAGATCTTCTTGCCTCCCGGGACTCCTTCCGTGGCTCTGAGGACCGACGAGACCGCCATACTCTGGAATCCCGCCGGCCTTGCCATGTCGAAGGTCTATTACATCGGCTACTGCTGGAAGGGCACCTATCTCAAGGACGCGCGTGAAGTCACCAGCCAGTACGTGCTGGTCAAGTCGCGCGGCTTCGGCGTCGGCTTCATGCGCGACGACTACTCCTCTCACGTCAAGACCACCACCCTCTTCAGTCTGGCGCCTCACGCGGCCGACAATTTCGGACTGGGCTTCACGGGCAAGTGGAAGGGCGGCTTCAACTTCGATTGCGGCGCCATGGCGCGCATCAAGGACCGGGTGACGCTCGCATTCGTGGGCCGCAATCTGCGTGAGCGGAGTGACGTGCGGAGATACATGGAGAGCGGTGTGGCGGTCACAGCCGTGCCGCGCAAGTTGGCCTTCTTCTTCGATACCATCCACGAGAGCAGTCCGTGGCGGCATGCGTTGGCATATGGCGGCGGGTTCACCGCGCAGCTCGAGTACAGCATCTACGTTGGGGCATCATATTTCTATGATGGTGATGGCAACAAGATCTTCCGGGCATCGCTTTCCTTCATGACCGGGGTCAACCTCATTGCCGGCGAGTATTCCACCACGACTAACGACTGGCGGACCCTAGGTGGCCGCATCGCCAGCTACAGCCAGTAGCCGCTAGCAGCGGGCCCGCCGGAGGTGAAGCCGTTGGCTACGCCGGGGGTGCCGGGGGCATAGGTGATGCAGGCCCGAACCCTGCCGGCGCAGGAGCCGCCGCGCGCGGCCCCCGAGTTCCGAACCGGGTCATGATCACCGAGCCAAGCCCCACAGTCACAGCCACATAGATCACCGCCCAGGCGATGAAGGCAATCACCCAGCCGATCGCGCCCAGGATACCGCCGGGCAGCCTCACCAGCGCCGAGATGATCCAGAGCGCCTGGAGAATCAGGATGCCAACCGCGATGCTCCAGTAGATGGATCTGCCGGTGCCGCCACCGTTCGCAAAGCGGTCGCCCACGGCCAGCCCCACGCCCGTGTATCCCAAGAGCATCGCCAGCGCCAGCACCAAAGGTATGGCTATCACGCCAATAGGTATGCCGATTATGGTTACGCAGAAGAGCACGATCACCGGAGCGATCAGGATTTCAGCCAAGAGCCCGATCAAGCCCATCTTGAAAGCTTCTTTCTTGGCCCGCGCGCACACATTTTCCACCGGGCGCCGAGCGATCGCCACCGCCACCAGCCCGAGCAGGATGATCAAGAGCGTCCACACAATCAGGAGAAAGAGCCGCCCCACCCGCGTGAAGACTCCAAAGGGGAACCGGTTGGGATGGGCGAACCTGCCCATCACATGCTCGTTGGTCATCCACTTGCCGCCCTTGCCGATACTCACCATCTGGCCGCGGATCACGGCACCGGGGTCCTTGTAAACCCCACCGCCGACCGCAACGCCGTCGCCATCGATGCGTCCTTTCGGACCGACGGTTAGGCCACCACCCACGGCCACCGCATCGCCCTCGACCGCGCCGTTCACGACAACGCTACCCAGGATGGCAACCGCATCACCGTGGACGATTTCGTCCTCGTTGACGATGACATCGTCCCCGAAACGCACCAGGTCCTTGTCGGAGGCGTGGACCCGGATCGCGCCACTGCCCACCGAGATCGAGTCGCCTCCAACGACCACGCCCTCGCCAGGCTCCATGCGCTGCCTATCGACCTTGATACCCTCATCATCGATCCGAAT
>DATKKY010000240.1:0-5522 GCA_035542695.1 bacterium
CGCCCCCCCAGGCCGCCCTCGGGCCCGCCTTCACGCCCACCGCCTCCGCCCGGTTCCCCACCCCATCCCTCACCGCCCACACCTCCCTCGCCACCCATGGGAGACCTCTGGCGATCCCACTCGCGGCCTGACATTTCGCGGTTTGCCTCCGGGGTCTCGAAGCCGATGCTGACCTTGCCGCCACCCTTGTAGCCAACGCCGCAGGTGCGACCGGCCTCGGATCGCAACGGGACCCTCAATTCATAGACGAACCTGCCACTATCGTGGCCGAGCATGACCTGAACACCATCTGCCTCGGAGGCCGACAGGTTGAGAGTATCTCCCGCGTCGGGCCTCAGAACCTGCAGCGTGCTTGCCGCCGACCGGAGCCAGTCACCACCCATTTCCCGAAAGGCGCTGCTGTCGGGCGCCAGGCCGCCGCGTGAGTGGTGCCGCATCTCACCGCCAGGGCCACCACCCGCCGCTCTCATCTCGCGGCCTCTCCCGGAATCGCCCGGAGCTCCGGAGAAGCCTACCGGACAATGAATCCCGAAAACCTTGTTCGCCTTGCCTTGAGGATCGAACCACACGGTCATGCCTTGCTGGACAATCTCGGCTGCGATCCCGTGCACCGGCGTCGAGAAGCAGAGATACAGATAGTCGTCATCGTTCATGGCAGATATCGCAACATTCGGATTCTCAACCCAGGCGCTTGGGCCCTGCCACTCCGAAGGAACCCCATCGATCACCACATCGCGATCTCGCCAGGCGCTGGTGATCTGGAGGCCACCGCATCCGGAGATCAGGACAAGACCGGCGACAACCAGAAGGGCTGCGCGACATGTTCTCAATGTTCTAGCGTGCCTCATATCGGTCTTCCTCCTTGCTGGCTTCCCGCCGCCCACGGCCGTGACCGGATGCCCTCGCCCCAGGCACCCTTGAGCGTCCTGCCCGTCCACCCGACCGTACAGCTCCTTACACAACCCAGGGGGCCTCCGGTTCCAAGAGCTATGGCCCACAGCGCTCACGCCCCTGAGCATAGTCCCACGAGCCTCGCTAGCCAAGACAGTTCGATTGGATTCTGCGTGAATTCCATTCTCGGTAAAGGAATCCAGTGCTGGACGTTCTGTCCGCCAACCCGTTATCATTGTCCATAAGGAGGGAGGGCGATGCAAGAAGAGCGCATTCGGATTTTGAAGATGCTTGAAGACGGGAACATCTCAGCCGACGAGGCAGCGAGGCTTCTGGATGCACTGACTGGCGACCGGCCAGCCGGCGAGCGACCGGCAGCAGGCAAGAAGATGCGCCTAAGGGTGACCGATCCGGAGTCGGGTCGGCAAACCGTGAACTTGACTGTCCCCATCGGACTAGCCAAGTTTGCGATCAAGTTCATCCCGGCGGAGAAGAAACAGCAGCTGCTGGCCGAGGGCATTGACATCGACTCAATAGTATCGCGCGTGATGACTGAGAACATAGGCAAGATTGTTGACATTGAGTCAAAGGACGGCAACATCCAGATTTCAATCGAGTAGCTGACTCCGCTTCGCGCGTTCCAGCCCATCGGCCAGCGCGCAAGCAGCAAAGCCCGTAGCGCGGGCAAACTTGCTGGAGTCGAGGGTGGCGTCGAGCGGCCGGCGAGCAAGCGCCTCAAACTCCATCATCCGCGTGGGGACAAGCATCCGCTTATCGAAACCGAATACGCGGCAGACTTGCTGCCCGAATTCATGCCGACTCACCGCGTCGCCGCCTCCCAGATGGAAAAGCCCGGCCAGATCTTGCTGGATCGCCAACACTGCGCCTTGCGCAAGATCATCCACCAGCACAGGACTTCGCAACTGGTCGGTGAAGAGCTTTGCCGGCCCGCCAGATGCAAGCACTTCCACGAGCCGTCCCAGGAAGGTCCGGCTGTTCGGGCTTCCAAACCCGTAAATCAAAGCGCTTCTCAAGACGACACTGCCGGGCTCCTCGCCGAGCACGGCCTCCTCGGCCCGGAGCTTGGCCATCCCATAGATGCTGAGTGGGCAGGGCTGATCGTTCTCGGCGTAATTGCCCTTGGCTCCATCGAAAACGAGGTCCGTGGAAATGAAGACAACGCGCCCCCCTGCCTTGCGCGCAAGCGATGTCAGCGCGTGAGTGGCCTCGAAGTTGACTTTGAAGGCAGTCTTGGGATCGCGCTCACAGGCATCAGGATCAGTGACCGCGGCCGAGTGAATCACGATTTGCGGCTTCGCGCCCTCGAAGGCGGTCTCGATCGACCGCTTGTCGGCCAGGTCCATTCGCACACCTGTTGTCCCTTCGGGAACCTGCGCATGGCTGAGGTAGGTGCTTGTGACCTGGCATCGGGCAGCCAGCATCCGCGCTACGACCCACCCGAGCGAACCGCTCGCTCCGGTCACCAGCACTCTGGTCGACGGGGTCAGCTTCAAGCCTGTTTCTCCGGACCTGACTCGACGTAGGCCTCAATCGATTTGAGGAGCTTCCTGTCCATCCGGATGCTCAACCGGAAGTCGCCATCCACCACCTCGCTCGCGAGCACCTTGCCGTACTTCTGGATATAGGAGAAGGTCCTATCGTCAGACCGCGGAAACCTGACAAGCACTTCTCGCTTTGGCTCGGTAACAAACTTGAGCAGCCGATCGGCAAGCGCGTCAAGGCCGCTCCCGGTGAGGGCGCTCATCGGCACCGCATCCTCGTAGATTCTGAGGGCGCGCCTCAGCTCACCCCCATTGCTCACGCAGTCAATCTTGTTCAGGATCAGGATCTCGGGCTTGCTGCCGGCGCCGAGTTCCCCGAGCACGCTTCGGACCGTGGCAATCTGGGCTTCGTGGTTGGGATGGCTGATATCGGCCACATGAACGACCAGATCCGCCTCCACGACGCACTCGAGAGTCGCATGAAACGAGGCCACAAGGTGGTGGGGAAGCTTCCTTATGAATCCCACGGTGTCGCTCAGTAGTATGCTCTCCCTGGAAGGGAGCTTCACCAGCCGTGTGGTCGTGTCCAAGGTTTCAAAGAGGCGGTTCCCGGTGGCGACGTTTGCCCGCGCCAGCTGGTTGAACAGAGTCGATTTCCCTGCATTGGTGTATCCGACCAGACTCGCCTTCGGGAAGTCCTTGCGTCTCGCGGTCCGAACAACATGATCCTGCTCAACTTTCTTGAGAACGCGCTTGAGCGTAAAGATCCGCCGGCGTATCCGCCTTCGATCCACTTCCAGCTGGGTCTCGCCGGGCCCACGCGTGCCGATGCCGCCACCGGTCCGCGACAGGTGTTCCCACATCCGCGTCAGCCGAGGCAGCATGTATTCCAGTTGGGCGAGCTCCACCTGGGCGCGCGCCACGCTGGTACGTGCTCCCAGCGCGAAGATGTCCAGGATAAGCTGGCTCCGGTCGATCACGCGCACGCCGGTGAGCTTCTCGAGATTGCGCGCCTGGGCCGGGCTCAGGTCCTCGTCGAACAAGACGAGGTCAACCGCCTGCTCCCGGCACACCATGCCTATCTCTTCGGCCTTGCCCTTGCCGATGAAGGTGGCCGGGTCGATAGTCCGCCTTTCCTGAAGCGCAGCCGAGACCACGCTGCCGCCTGCGGTCTGGGCCAACAGTCTGAGCTCATCCAGTGACTCCAGAGCCTCAACATGTCCGTCGCGGCCCCGAAAGCATCCGACCAGCAATACCTTCTCTTTGGCTGGCCCTACCACGAACCCCCCTTGATCTCGCTTACCACCAAAACAAGAGTCCGGCCCCGACTTCGAGCCGGACTCCAGTATTCTCAAAACCGATCGTCAGCAGGACATCCTCCGCACCCCTTCACCACAGAGGATATCCGCTTACACCCACCATGTCAACTCACCCAGCGACGCCATTCGGCCAGGGCCCCGTGGGCCAGCGGCGCGCCGGGTTCACCCTTACTTGTACAGAGCCTTAACGGCACCCCAGGTGGTTGGCTGGTTGGCGCTCGGGCCGCACGCGAAGAAGGTCGTGTCGGGCCCAGCTACCACCTGCCCATTGTAAGTGAACGTCCAGACCACCATCAGGGATTCGAAGCAGTACGGCGGACGCACCCGGACATCGAACAGACCGTAAGTTTCATTCGGCGGAATGGTGTTGTCCGCAGTCTGGTAGTACACGCAGTTGGTGCCCGGATCAAAGTGGCACGACCAGCTGCCCGGGACGCTGCACTGCACCACATCGGCGGGCTGGCCATCGATGAAGGCGCAGAGCTCAATATCATTGACCGGGGCGTTGCCAGCGTGGGCATAGAAGTCATAGATGGTTATCAAGCCGCCGTCCACATAGCAGTTGTCGAAGATAAGGTGCGCATCTCCGCCAGTGCCATCGCTCAGACAGTAGGCAAGATCTATCGGCACGCCAGTTATGACATCGAGGCCCGACCATCGCGGATAGCCCCAGTAGAGCCCGTCCCAGTAACCTGAGCAGTCGCCGAAGACCACGTTCTCATCGGTCATCACGACACCGCAGTAAGGCGCGGCATCGCCCCACTCATTGACCACCTGGAAACCGATCGACATGTCCGTCAGAATCACGAGCGGGCTCGGCAGGTCGGCTGTGCACCGGTAACAGGTGAAGCTGCCCGGGCTGTCATAGACGACCGTCTTCTGCATATCGCCCCACGCGATGAAGAAGCTGGTCATTGAGGTCATGCCCGGCGGGCACTCAGCGTTATAGAAGTTGATGTACACGCCATCGGGGTCGATCCAAGTGCCACCCCACTCGCTGACGTAGAAGCTGACGTCGTGCAGGGTCATGCCCGCGAACGTGTCAGGAATATCATCGGACGCTTCCGACGCAAAGCCCGTCGAGGCGTTGATGGTCCACAGATTCACGTGTGGTGGCTGGCAATAGAACTCAAAGCCCAGCCGCGGCTGAATCACCCGCTCCGGCGCCCGCGCCTGCTTCTGATCCACAGCATAGGCGCACGTCACTAGCAGAATCACAAACAAAACCGAGATCAATACCTTCATGGCTCCCTCCTTGAATGGCACTCGCAAGGCCATTCACGCAGCTCTCGACCCGATCCCCCCAACCACACAACTGCTACGGCGTGCATCACCTCCTTCGTGCCGAACTTGCCCTTCGCCAAGAACCATCAACTTATTTCACCAAGACCGCCTTCCTGGAGATATGGCTGCCGGCGGCGTCCAGCCTCACGAAATAGATGCCCGCTGCGGCTTCCTCGCCATCGTCATTCTTGCCACCCCACTGCACCTTGTAAGTCCCCGGCGACCTCGCGCCACTGGCAAGCTCCCTGACCAGCCTGCCTCTGACATCATAGACCGCTAGCGACACCTTTGTTTCTACGGGAATGCTGTACTCGACCAAGGCCGAAGTCCGAATCGGATTTGGTCCGACTTCCAGGTGGAGACTAGCCTGAGCCACCTCGCCGCCACCGACACCCGCCGCTTCGTCAGGCACGAAGCAGTAAAGCATGTCCGCCGAAACGTAGAGGCGTCCCAGCGTCGGAGCGGGTGAGGAATTCACGGACTGAGCCATCGTATGATCCCAGACGAGCGTGCCGTTCGCAGCATC
>DATKKY010000241.1:0-6018 GCA_035542695.1 bacterium
GACGATCGCCAGCACAGGCATCAGGAGCTCCGTCCAGACAAAGGGATGGGACGCTGGGGTTTCGCAGATCACCAGCCGCGCCTGGCTCTCGCCCTTTATCCCGATCGCCTCCAGGAAGCATGGAGCATCCTTGCCGACAAATTCCCTGCGCGTGACTGCGTGGCGGCTCGGGCCGCGGTCTTCTTTGATGATTACTTGACGCAGCCTATCGATGTCGTTCCCCTTTATCTCGACCGCCCCGTTTCTTGTCATCTCTTCTTTGAGCCGGTCGGTGATCCGATCCACCGCTATCACTTCCTTCTCGCAGATGCAGACTATGTTGTTGTCCAGGGAAGCACCGTCGGTAATATGCTTCCCGGCACTTGCGAGGTCTGCAGTCTCATCGACCACAGCCGGTGGATTGCCAGGCCCAGCGGCAATCACTTTCTTGCCCGATTTCATCGCCTCCCGGACCACAGCTCCTCCGCCCGTGACGACCAAGAGCCTCACCTTCTCGTGCTTCATCAGAGCTTGGGCCGATTCGATGGTAGGCTCTTCAATGGTCGCAAGTACGTTGGACGGTCCGCCCTCGCGCTCAATGGCCGAGTTCAGGAGATCTATGGTGCGGAGCGTGGTCCGCTTGGCGCTTGGATGAGGGTTGAAGACCACGGAGTTGCCGCCGGCGATCATGCCGATCGAGTTGTTGATTACTGTCTCGGAGGGGTTGGTCGATGGGGTGATCGAGCCTATCAGGCCGTATGGAGCACGCTCAAGTATCGTCAGGCCGTGATCGCCTGAAACCGCATCAGGCTCAAGATCCTCCACACCGGGGGTGCGGGTCGCCGCAAGCTGGTTCTTCTTGACCTTGTCTTCAAATCTCCCGAGCCCGGTTTCCTCCACGGCCATCCGCGACAGCTCTTCGACATGCTCGCAGGCCACCTGGCGCATCGCTTCGATTATGCGCCGGCGGGTCTCCAGTGGCACCTCGACCAACTCCTGTTGGGCACGCTGGGCATGATCGATCGCTTCGCCTATCGAACCAAAACTGCCTCGGGATCGCTGGTAGGACGCCCCGCCCGCGCGAGGCACGGGCGCACTTATCCCGCGCGTCTTAAGTTTTTTGAGGACCTCCTCGACGATAGTGCCTATGGTGCGCTCGTCAAGCATACTTCTCATAGACCACTTTGCCCTGGAGTTCAATCGTATCGACGATGCCGCAGATCACCGCATCTATTGGGTTTTCCTTGGTCTTATCCGTCAGCCGGGCCGAACTGCCTTGAGCGCACAGCACCAGTTCGCCTGTGCCCGCCCCGACGGCGTCAGCGCACACCAGGAATTGCCCCGTTGGTTTGAGGTCCATGTTGACAATCTTCACGATCTGAAACTTGAGCCCGCGCAGCCGCTCCTCTTTCTTGCTTGCTACAAGCGTGCCCACAACTTCGCCGACTATCAAGTCTGCCTCCGCGCAGCGTCAGGGCCCGGCCGCTACTTGGTCTTCTGCAGCTTCCCTATGGGCAGCACGTCCTCGAGATTGGGGTGAGGCCTGGGGATTACGTGAACCGATACCAGTTCGCCGACCTTCTGGGCCGCAGCACCACCCGCATCGGTCGCCGCCTGGACCGCCGCCACATCCCCCCTCACGATCGCGGTGACGTACCCGCCCCCGATTTTCTCATAGGCTACGAGCGTGACCTTGGCTGCCTTGACCATCGCATCCGAGGCTTCCACCATGGCCACAAAACCCCGGGTTTCAATCAAGCCCAAGGCTTCTCTATAGACCCCGTCTCCTGTCTCAGCCAATTTCACCAACCCCCTCCTGAGTTCTTATAAAGGTCTTGTTCCCAGGCTAGTCCTGGGTCAACATTATGTCCTCAAGGGCCTCATCAGGCCGCGGAATAACGTGGGCGCTTACCAGCTCTCCCACCTTCTGAGCCGCTCTGGCGCCGGCGGCCACGGCAGCCTTAACCGCGCCGACATCTCCGCGGACCAGCACCGTGACATAACCCCCGCCTATCTTCTCGTACTTGGTCAGCACCACCTGCGCCGCCTTGACCATGGCGTCAGCAGCCTCAACAGCACCCACGAACCCCTTGGTTTCAATCTTCCCAAGAGCTTCCGCCAAGCCCGATCACCTCCTCTATACCAATACCTCCGCAAACGAGCCGGTCTCGGCTCCAGAAGCGTTAGCATCATCAGTATCTATATGAAAGTCAAGCACAAATCTCTCCCCCACCCTTATGATTACGTTCTCAAATGTGACGGCTCGCGTCCCCTCGACCCTCGCCCTGACGATCTGGCCGTCGGTTAATTTGAACCGACGAGCGTCCTCCGGGCTCATGTGAATATGGCGAGTGGTCCGGATCGCACCCTCCCTGAGGACCACGGTGCCCGCGGGCCCGATAATGGTCACTCCGGGCGAGCCCTTGAGATCAGCGGTCTTCCTGACCGGCAGATCGAGGCCAAGCCGCAAGCCATCACTCCGAGCCAATTCGATCTGGGTGAAGCCGCGCGGCGGCCCAAGGATTCTTACGCCCTCCAACGCCCTCCCATTCGGACCTACCACAGTCACCGTCTCCTCGGCCGCGAATTCTCCAACCTGGGAAAGGTCCCGCTGCCGGCGCAGCTGGTGCCCCGCACCATATAGAGCAGCCAGCACTTCGGAGGTGAGATGGATGTGGCGGGCAGATACACCTATGGGAACGAGGATCCTACCCTGAAGGTCAACTCGGGTCAGCCTGGCCTGGACGCGCTGAGCGATCTCGTCGGTCAGTCTCCCGATGTCAAGATCGTCCATTGACGCCAGACCTCTGCGGCAAGATCGCCCGGAATCAGGCTGGTACTTGATGAAGCCTGGCAAGAACGTATCAGAAAGCGTGCGGAGGTGTCAATTGGAATGTCCCCAAATACTAATGGAGTTCCCCACTGCAATGCCGTGCGCGAGGCAATCGTGAAACTCGTCGATCATTTTTTTAGGAGATCAGCCCACGACCTGGCGAATCACGAACATAGCAGGGAACTCCATTTGCAACTCCCACTCTATTCAGTTGTCGCTGGCTCTGAAGTGCAACGGCCGTGCCAGTAACGGGTGGAAAGAGAAGGAGTACCGCCGTGATGCAGCGCGGCCAGGCGAGGTGGCCCGGGGACTTTGATGGCAAAGGAGTTGCGGGACCTGAGTTGCGCAAGTGAAGCGAGACTTACGGACCAGGCGCGCGGGCGCAGTGCGGAGCTCCACCCTCAAAGTGGGTGAAAACCCTCAAATGGCCGGGGGGATTTCCGCAGGCAGCGCCAAAGACGGACCAGACTCCTCAGCACCCGGCTTGGGGAAAGCCCATGCTTGCGTAGAACTCGTCCTTGAACTCCGTCCGGGTGAAGAGCTCCACATGCTCGGTCTCGGCCGCGATTCGCTTGGCATCCTCACGCGCCTTGTCCGACACCAGAAAGAGCTTTGCCCCTTCGATCGCGGAATTGCCGATCACCCGGATCTTCGGTGACATCTCTGCGGGCACCAGCCCAATCCCCCGAATGCTGGACGGCTTGAGTGCCGAGCCGAAGCTGCCAGCGACCATCACCTCACTAATATCGGCAGGATCGACGCCAGCCGCCCCACACAAAACCTTCATGCCCGCGCACAAGGCGGCTTTGCCCAGTTGCACTTCCCGAACGTCGCCCTGTCTCAGACTTATCTGGGGCCTCGGCCAGATCAGGAATTCGCGGCCTAATTCGCCGTCTGAAACCCGCCTGGCGAGGGCCGCCTTCGATATCTCGCGCGCTGTCTTCATCCTGCCAGTCGGATCGATCACTCCTGTACGGACCAGCTCCGCGACCAGGGCCACCAGGCCGGAGCCGCACAGGCCCACAGGTTTCTTGCCCCCGATGGTCTTAACCTGAATACCCTTGCCGGCTATCCTCACGTCTTCAATCGCTCCCTTGATCGCTCTTACGCCCGCGCTAATCCGTTCACCTTCGAAGGCAGGGCCGGCGGCTGTGGAGCAGGCTACCAGCTTGCCGCCGCCAGCGAGCACGAGCTCCCCGTTGGTCCCAAGGTCCACCGCAAGCACCGGCCGCTTACGCCTTTCTAACCCTTGAGATACTATCAAGGCCACCAGGTCGCCTCCGACAAAGCCTCCTACGACCGGCGGCAAGAACAGTTTGCAATCCCGATTGGCGCCGATGCCTATCCGCGATGCCAGCGTTTCCACTGAGGTCACCAGGCGGGCCCTGTACGGAGCCCTGCCCAAGTCCACAGGCGAGATGCCCATCAGGATGTGCTGCATAGCGGTATTGCCCACGGCACTAACCAAGTAGATTCTTTGGCGGTCAAGCTTGAGCGACCGCACTATCTCATCCACAAGGCCGTTGATCAGGTTGACAATCTCGAGGCGCAGCAGCTCAAGCCCGCCGGGGTTCTTGGCAAATCTAATGCGGGAAATGACATCATCGCCGTGAACCACCTGCGGGTTGATGGTGGAGGCAACCCCGAGCACGGCACCAGTTCTCAGGTCAACCAGGCAGGCAACGACGGTGTTGGTCCCGACGTCAAGGGCAATCCCGTAAGCTTCGCGCGTGGTGTCGCCGGCCTCAAAGCCCACAATCTGGCGGTCCATCACCACAAGGGTAGCCCTCGAGTGAAGCCCCAGGCACCACTGGGGATCCGCGCGGAGGCCCGCATCCATCAAGTCCGGATTGGTCCCTGCAAGAGCAATATCCTCTGGCCCAAGGCCATGCTTCCTGCGGAGCGCGCCAAGCGCAGATGACTTCCGGCCTCCCAGAAAGACCTTGGCAACGCCCGGATTCAGCCGGTAGACGCCTCGCCTCCTGCCGCGGGTCGCCATCTTGTCGATTGTCACGCGCGAGGACCGCGGAATCGTGATCTCAGCGTCTCCCTCAAGCCTGGCGACGCAGGCAAGCCTGGCGCCTGCCTTGTGGGCCGGAAGGAGGCGCAATTCATCGGGAGATGGACTGGAGAGCCCGCCTCGGGCGAACACCAGACAGCTCCCACATCGCCCGTGTCCCCCGCAGGGCATCGACACCGGGATTGCTGCTGCGAAGAGGGCCTCCCTGATAGTGGACCCCGAAACCACCCACACCTCTCGCGAGTCAGGCTTGAAGCGAACCCTCACTGAATGCTTGTCCACTACAGTTCCCATCGCTGGCCGAATCGTTGCGAGGATTGCGCGAGCTCCGGTCCGGCACAGGCTCGGTAGCTAATTGGGGAGACTGAAAACGAATGGTGGAGCTGACGGGAGTCGAACCCGTGACCCTTTGTCTGCCAGACAAATGCTCTCCCAACTGAGCTACAGCCCCACCCTTGATGCCATTCTCTTTGATGCCAATATACCAGAAGCCGAGCCAAAGTCAACACCAAACCCCACGGGGCTCGGCCCCGCGCGGCGCGCGATTGTTCGGCTTGACACCCGCCGTGCGCCGACAATATTATCTCGTAGGTGCCGGAGTGGTGAAACTGGCAGACACAGTGGACTCAAAATCCACCGGGCCCAAAAGCTCATGTCGGTTCAAATCCGACCTCCGGCACCATTCGATCCTTGCGCCTTCCGGCAACTGCGGCGGGCTGTACCGACTTGAACGAGGTGCTTGCGGATGTCAAAAGTCGCTGTCTTGAAGACCAAGCCCGAGACCGTGCTTGAGGATTTCTCCCGGGCGATGCACATGGCCGATTACCAGCAGGCTATCCCCAGGGACAAGGAGATCGCGCTCAAGATAAACATCTCGTGGCATTTCTGGTACCCGGCGACATCCAGCACACCATGGCAGATCGAAGGGGTCTTGAAGACCCTGCTGGCTGACGGGTACCCCAAGGAGCGCATATATGGCGCACACAACCGGACGGTGGTGGTCAGCGCGAAGAAAGGGGAAGTCGCCAACAAGCACAAGCAGGTCCTCGACAAATACGGGATCAGGAACATTCACCTCTACGAGGGCGAGGAGTGGGTGCGCTATGAACCCAAGCGCAAGATGCTCGTGCTGGACTCCATCTATCCTGACGGCATTCACGTGCCCAAGCGGCTCGTCGGCTCGAGT
>DATKKY010000242.1:0-6398 GCA_035542695.1 bacterium
AGCCGGCCGACGTGATCAATACGTGGAGCTTGGCGAACCTCAAGAAGTTCTTGGCCAAAAGGAAGTGAGGAGAAGGCGAGCATCATGACCGGCAAGCAACCCCACCAACCTACCAAGCAGCAGGCCGCCAGGGAGATCACCGGCCTTAGAGACAAACTCAACTACCACAACTACCGCTATTACGTGCTCGACTCCCCGGAGATCAGCGACCAGGAATACGATGGGCTGATGAGGCGGCTCCAGGAACTTGAGCGGCTCTGGCCTGACCTCGTGACTCCGGATTCCCCCACTCAGAAAGTCGGAGCACCGCCGCGCACCGAGTTCGGAACCGTGTCTCATACCATCCCGCTCCTGAGTCTCCAGAACGCCTTCGAGCGCGAGGAGGTGCTCGAGTTCGACGCCCGAGTGAAGAAGCTCTTGGAGAAGTCCGCCGTGGAGTATGTGGCCGAGCCCAAGTTCGACGGCCTGGCGGTTGAGGCGGTGTACCAGAACGGCATCCTAGTCCAGGGTTCTACCCGGGGCGATGGGTACACCGGGGAGAACGTCACCGAGAACCTGAAGACCGTGCGATCGCTCCCGCTGAGACTGCTCAAGACCAACGGCGGGCCTCCGCGACTGCTCGAGGTGCGGGGCGAGGTCTATATGGCCAAACAGGACTTCGCCGAGCTTAATCGCAAGCGCGAGGAAGAAGGCGAGCCCGTCTTCGCGAACCCGAGGAACGCGGCGGCCGGGTCGCTCCGCCAGCTGGACCCGGCGATCACGGCATGCCGGAAGCTCCACATCTACACGTATGGCATCGGGCGCGTTGTCGGCCGCACCTTCCGCACCCACTGGGAAGTGCTGCAAGCGCTCAAGGGCTGGGGCCTGAGGGTCAGCCCCAAGATTGAAGTGGTGGCATCGATTGAAGACGCCCTGGCGTTCCACGACCATATCCTGGCTGAGCGCAAGCGCCTGCCGTATGAGATCGACGGCGTGGTGCTGAAGGTTAACGACCTGCGCGATCAGGACGTCTTGGGCGAGGTGTCCCGCAGCCCCCGGTGGGCGATCGCCTACAAGTTCGAGCCCGAGCAGGCGACGACAAGGATCAAAGAGATCATTGTCGGTGTCGGGCGGACTGGGGCCCTCACCCCAGTGGCAGTGATGGAGCCGGTCCAGATCGGCGGGGTGATCGTAGAGCGTGCCACGCTTCACAACCAGGCCGAGATCGACCGCAAGGATGTGCGGGTCGGGGACACGGTGGTGGTCCAGCGCGCCGGCGATGTGATCCCCGAGGTCGTCTCGGTAGTGGTCGAGAAGCGCACCGGCAAGGAGAAGAAGTTCACCATTCCTGACCGATGCCCGGTATGCGGGTCCAAGGTTTACAAGGACCCGGAAGAGGCTGCAGCTCGTTGCACCAACCTCTCCTGCCCTGCCAAGATCAAGGAGACTATTGCGCACTTCGCCAGCCGGGGAGCGATGGACATTGACGGCCTCGGCTGGAAGCTAGTCGATCAGATGGTGGAGAAGAAGGTGGTCTCCACCGTCTCCGATATCTACAAGCTCAAGAAGTCCGATCTCACCTCGCTTGAGCGCCTGGCGGACAAGTCTTCCGAGAACCTCTTGGCCGCCATCGAGGCGAGCAAGCACACCACACTTGCCCGGCTCGTCTACGCTCTGGGCATCCGGCATGTGGGTGAGCACGTGGCCCAGGTGCTGGCCGAACACTTCCCCTCGATCGAGGCGATCGAGAAGGCAAGTCTCGAAGAACTGACGTCCATCCGAGAGATTGGCGACGTCGTCGGCGAGAGCATTCATAGCTTTTTCACGCAGGATACCAACCGCAAGGTGCTGCGGGAACTGGTTGCCTATGGGGTCAAGTATGACACCCGGCCGCGCCGCGCCGGCGGCAAGCTGGAAGGCAAGGTCTTCCTCTTCACCGGAACCTTGAAGGACCTCAAGCGCGATGAGGCCAAGCGCATGGTCGAAGCCCAGGGGGGCCGGGTGGCATCAAGCATGAGCAAGAAGGTGGACTACCTTGTGGTCGGCGAAGACCCAGGCTCGAAGCTGGATGAGGCACGGCGGCTTGGCACCAAGACAATCAACGAGGGCGAGTTCAAGCGACTCGCCCTCGATAAATAGTCAGGCGTTTCTAGCCCACCGGATGTCCTAGGTTGCTGTATCCAGGTTCTTAGGCTGCCGGATCGCGAGTGTGATCGCAGCTCCAACGAGGCAGAGGATGCCTGCGACCACAAAAGCCAGATTGTACTTATGGGTCCGCTGCAGCACCTGTGGCGCGAAAATGTTGCCCAGGAGCCCGCCTACCCCGTAGGCCGTGAAGACGCAGCCGTAGTTGACTCCCATGCAAGCGGTCCCGTAAAAGTCGCAGGTGGTCGCCGGGAAGATCGCCAGGTAGCCGCCGAAACACAACCCGACCAGCGAGATCCCAATCCAGTAATAGGCATGGAAGGAAGCGATCACGTTGTAGAGCAGGACCGCAATCCCGCAAATCAGGAAGATAATGAACAGGGTCCGAAGCCTTCCGATCGAATCCGAGACCTTACCCCACATGATCCGGCCAACCGCATTGAAGATCGCGAGCACGCTGACGGCGATCGCCGCTGTTTCCTTGGAGACCTTAGCCAGATCCTGGCCGATCGGCGATGTCTGGCCAATGATCATTAGTCCCGTGGCGCAGCCGAAGAAGTAGATCAACCAGACCAGATAGAACTGGCTCGATCCGAGCATCTGCTTCGGCGTGTAGTTGCACGTGGTAGCAGTGGACGTCGCTGGCGGGGTCCATCCCTCCGGTCTGTAGCCCGCTGGCGGGTTGCGCAAGATCTGGGCACCGAGCACCACCAGCACTAAGAAGGCGATCCCAAGGAAAAGGAAGGTGCTGAAGACGCTGGTCTTGTCGATCAGGCTCCGGGCAATTGGAGCAACTATCAGAGCTCCAGCGCCGAACCCTGCGACCGAGATCCCGGTGATCAGGCCGCGCATGTCCGGGAACCACTTGACTCCCGTCGAGATCGGACAGACATAGGCTAGCCCGATGCCGAGCCCGGAAATGATCCCGTAGGAGACGACGACGCCGACATAGCTCTTGACGAGACCGGAGAGAATCAGCCCCAGCCCCAACAGCACGCCACCAGCGGTTGCGACCAGCCGCGGGCCCTTCTTGTCCTGCCAGCGGCCGCCGATGATGGTCGCGATCGCAAACGAGATCAACACCAGAGCGAAGGGCAGGGTCGCCTGGGTTGCCGTGAGATTCAGGGGCGGGCCCTGCAGCGGCTTGCGGAAGACCGACCAGGCATAGATTGCTCCGAGGCAGAGCTGGATGATGATCGCCCCAACCATGATCCACCAGCGATTGAACTTCTTCTCTTCCATCGTGCCTCCTTTCGCAAATGAAAAAGCCATTGCGTGAGACAGCATGGTAGCCGCAAACTCCAGTTTGCGCCACTGAAAAATCATGCGCAGGCTGGAACCTGCGGCTACCAGCTCTCGGCAATGGCCTTTGCGAAAAGCGAGTCTAGGCCTTGCTATTCCCCTACTCTTCTAGCGTGGAAACGTCGCCAATCGGCAGGTTCAGCGCTTCGGCCTTCAACAGCCGGCGCATGATCTTGCCAGAACGGGTCTTCGGGAGCTTGTCCCGGAACTCAATATCCTCAGGACGCGCGATCGGCCCTATCTCCTTGGACACCCACTCCTTGAGCTCGCTCTTCAGGGCGTCGGAAGCCTTGAATCCCATCTTCAAGACCACGAAGGCCTTGGGGACGTCTCCCTTGACCTCGTGCGGGACTCCGACCACGGCGGCCTCGGCAACGGCAGCGTGGGCCACCAGGGCGGATTCCACTTCCGCCGTTCCAAGACGGTGCCCGGCAACGTTCAGAACCTCATCCGCACGGCCACGGAACCAGAAATAGCCGTCCTCATCCATGGTTGCGGAGTCACCCGTCAGATAGATGCCGGCGAAGCGCGACCAGTAAACCTGCTTGTAGCGCTCCGGATCCTTGTACAGGGTGCGGAGCATGGCCGGCCACGGCTTGGTCAGCACTGCAAATCCGTTTTCGTTGGCCTTGATCGGCTTGCCGTCCGAGGTGAAGACGTTGGCCGCGAACCCGGGAAGCGGACGGGTTGCCGAACCCGGCTTCAGGGGCGTGATAGGCAGCGGCGCAATCACGAAAGTCCCAGTCTCGGTCTGCCACCAGGTATCCATGATCGGGCATCTTTCCTTGCCGATGTGGGCGTAATACCAGCGCCAGGCCTCAGGGTTGATAGGCTCGCCGACGCTGCCCAGGAGCCTGAGGGAGGAGAGATCGTGCTTGCCCGCCCACTGCTCACCGTACCGGATGTGCATCCGGATCGCGGTCGGCGACGTGTAGAGGATCGTGACCTTCTCACGCTCGATCGTCTTCCACCACCTGCCGGCATCCGGGTAGTCCGGCGCACCCTCATACAGGATCGAGGTGGCGCCGAGGATCAGCGGCGCATAGACGATGTAGCTATGGCCGGTGACCCAGCCGATGTCCGCCGCGCACCAGTAGATATCGCTGTCCTTGATGTCGAAGACGTACTTGAGCGTGGTCGCTGTGCCGACCGCATAGCCGCCGTGAACGTGAACAATGCCCTTAGGCTTGCCGGTGGTTCCCGAGGTGTAGAGCAGATACAGCATGTCTTCCGAGTCCATCTGCTCGGTCGCGCACTCACTCGACTCGTTGGCCGTGATCTCGTGCCACCACAGGTCCCTCCCCGACTTCATCTCCACCTGGCCCTTGGTGCGCTTGAAGACAATCACGTGCTGGATCGAGGGTGTCTCGGCCACCGCCGCATCAGCGTTGGACTTGAGCGTAACCACCTTGCCCCGGCGATAGGCGCCGTCTGCCGTGATCAGCACCTTGGACTCGGAGTCATTGATCCGGTCCTTGAGGGAGGAAGACGAGAACCCCGAGAACACCACTGAGTGGACCGCGCCGATCTTGGCGCAAGCCAGCATCGCTACGGGCAGCTGCGGTATCATCGGAAGATAGATAGTTACCCGGTCGCCCTTCTTGATGCCCAGCTTCTTGAGGGCGTTGGCGAGCTTGTTGACCTCTTTGTAGAGATCACTGTAGGTCCAGCGCTCGATGTCACCCGGTTCGCCCTCGAAAATGTAAGCGACCTTGTCCTTGCGACTGGTCTTCATGTGCCTGTCGAGGGCATTGGCTGCGATATTGATTTTGCCGCCAACGAACCATTTGGCAAACGGCAGGTTCCAATCGAGGACCTTGTCCCAAGGCTTGAACCAGTCCAGGTCCTTAGCCACCTCGCCCCAGTACCAGTTCTGATCCTGAGACCGCTTGAGGAGTTCATCGAGATCCTTGATCTTGTGCGTCTCCATGAACTTCATCACGTTGCTGGACTTCACCAAATCCTGCGGTGGATCGTAGAACTTCTTCTCGTCTGCCATATCTGCCTTCCTCCTTACATTATTCCAGGCAACCCAATGCCCGGGTGCCGGCTTACACCAGCCCCTGGTCCATCATCGCGTTGGCGACCTTGAGGAACCCGCCAATATTGGCGCCGTTCACGTAGTTGCCCGGCGTGCCAAAGGCCTCAGCAGCCTCGACGCAGGTCTTGTGAATGCTCTTCATAATGCCGTGAAGCCGGCTATCAACCTCTTCCCTGGACCAGCTGAGCCTCAGGCTGTTCTGGGACATCTCCAGACCGGAGGTCGCAACCCCGCCGGCGTTGGCGGCCTTGCCGGGACCGTAAAGGATCTTGGCGTTAAGGAACACGTCCACGCCCTCAGCCGTGGTCGGCATGTTGGCGCCCTCGGAGACCGCCAGGATGCCGTTCTTTACCAGATTCTGAGCATCCTTGGCGTTGATCTCGTTCTGGGTCGCTGACGGGAACGCGCAGTGGGCCTTGTGGGCCCAAAGCGGATTGTGATCCAGCTTCGGATCGACCGGCGTGTAGGTCGCGCCTTTAAACTTGCTGGTGTAATCCTGGATGCGGCCGCGGCGGACGTTCTTCAGGTCCTTCACGTAGGCCAGCTTCGTGGCGTCAATTCCCTCGGCGTCATAGATGTAGCCGCTGGAATCGGAAAGGGTCACAACCTTGCCCCCAAGCTGACTGATCTTCTCCACGGTGTACTGCGCGACGTTGCCACTTCCGGAGACCAGGCAAGTCTTGCCCTCCATAGTCTGCTTCTTGGTGCCCAGCATCTCGGCAGCAAAATAGACCGCGCCATAGCCGGTTGCTTCCGGACGGATCAGCGAGCCGCCCCAATTGAGGCCCTTACCGGTCAGCACACCTGTGAACTCATTGCTTAGCCTCTTGTACTGGCCGAACATGAAGCCGATCTCGCGGCCGCCCACGCCGATGTCGCCGGCGGGGACGTCAGTGTCCGAACCGATGTGCCGGAAGAGCTCATTCATGAA
>DATKKY010000243.1:0-10589 GCA_035542695.1 bacterium
GCGGCAAGAGCTATAACTCGATCTTCACGGTGAGCGAGCAGATGTCGGCGTCGGCAGTGTTCGGGCTTTTCCAGTCCTTGGCCACGAGGAGCGCCACCGCCCAGAACGCCCGCGCAGCGAGGCAGTTGGTGATCTACACCGCCAAGCAGAAGTACCTGGAGGTGTTGAGGGCCAAGCGGTTGCTTGCGGTCAATCAAGAGGCGCTGGATCTCAGCAACCGCCGCCTGGAAAAGGCTCAGGCAATGCTTGACGTTGGTTCCGGAGTCAAGTCCGATGTCTTGAGAGCCCAGGTAGAAGTCGGCACCAACGAGCTCAATCTGATATCGGCGACCAACGCGCTCCGGCTGGCGGAGACCGACCTCAAGTCCTTCTTGCGAATACTGGACAGCCAGGCGATCCAGCTGGAGGACATGCTGGAAACGGGGGAGAGCGCTTACACTCTCGATGGGGCGCTCGCCGACGCGATGGAGATGAGGCCGGACGTGAAAGCCAGCGCACTGGCGGTCAGAGCGGGAAAGACGGCGGTATGGCGTGAGCGAGGGGGTTGGGTGCCAGTTGTTTCCTATTCGTGGGCGCGCGATTACACGGCCGAGGAGTTCCCCGACAGGGCTCTCGACGTCTGGGACAAGTCGCTGTGGGGATGGGACCTGGCCGTCAGTGTCAACATCTTCGACGGCCTTGCCACATTTAGCTCGGTCCGAGCTGCGAAGGCGGAGCTTAAGTCGGTTGAGGAGGATTACAATCAGGTCAAGCGAGACGCGGCCCTCGAGGTCAAGCAGGCCTTTTACAATGTCGAAGAAGCCCGGCAGCGTGTCAAGGTCAGCAGCGAAACAGTCAGTCTGGCCCAGGAAGAGCTGCGGCTGGCCGAAGAACGATACCGGCTCGGCGGCGGGACCATGCTGGAGCAGATAGATGCTCAAGTCGCCCTAAGCCAGGCTGAAACCTCCCATGTGCAGGCTCTCTATGATTTCCTGCTATCCCAGGCGGCGCTGGTCAAGGCGATGGGAAAGGACTGAGCGGCCATGACCCGGAAGAAAGCCATCATACTTGCCGCCATTGCTGTCGGAGTGGTCGCGATAGTACTAGCCAATCTGAAGCTGACATATGAAGAGGCAGTCAGGGTCGAAGTGGCCAAAGTTGAGAAGGGGCCAATAACCGAGAAGGTGTCAGGGCCAGGGGTAGTCTATGCAGAAGCATCAGTCTCCATCAGCTCTTCGGTGATGGGAAGGATCACTGATCTCGCAGTCAAAGAGGGCCAGAACGTCCACAAGGGAGAGGTTCTGCTCAAGATCGACGATTCGCAGTACAAGGCCCACCTCAATCAGGCTGAGGCAGCTCACAAGGGAGCGCTCGCCAGGATGGATCTGGCCAAGGCCAGGTTGGATGACGCTGAGAAGGAGCTTGCTCGAGTGAGCGCGCTTTCCCAGGCCAGCCTGGTGTCCGACAGGGACTCCCAGTCAAGCAAGACCGCCTACGCGGTGGCTAAGGCCGACTTCGACGCGACCCGGAATGCCAGCGAGGAGGCCAAGGCGGGCCTGGTGGCTGCTGGGGATGAGCTTGATAAGACCACCATAGTGGCGCCGATTTCCGGCACTGTGACCAGCCTCAATGTCGAACAGGGCGAAATAGCAATCACCGGCACCATGAACAACCCCGGCACCGTGCTGATGGTGATTAGCAGCTTGGACACGATGGAAGTGAGAGCTGACATAGACGAGACCGATGTCGCCAAGGTGCGCCCGGGGCAGCGGGTCGAGATCAGTGTTGATGCCTTCGCGGACACCCTGCTGGCCGGCGTGGTTTCGGTGGTAGGCAGCTCGTCCAGCTCGACCAAGTCGTACAGCACTTCATCGGATCAGCGGGCGACCTTTGAGGTGAGGATACGGATAACCGACCCGGTGCCCGGCCTCAGGCCGGGGATGGCGACCACCGTGGACATAGTGACTGCTTCCAAGGACAGCGCGACCTACGTGCCGATGCAGGCGCTGGTCGCGAGGGACCTGGGAAAAGCGGAGCCGAAGAAGGAGACCGAAGGCGTGTTCACGGTTGAGAAGTCGCGGTCCAAATTCGTTCCAGTGCGCACCGGCGTGTCCGACGACAAGAACATCGAAATCCTGGGCAGCCTCGGCCAGGGCAGCGAAGTGATCGTAGGGCCGTTCAAGGTCCTCAGGGACCTCGCAGACAGCACCAAGGTCAAGGTGACGCAGGCGAAGGCGTCCAAAGCGAAAGCATGACATTCCGAGACCTGGCGGCAGTCTCACTCGCCGCTCTCCTCAAGCACAAGCTGCGCTCCGCTCTCACTCTTCTGGGCATCGTCATAGGCATAATCTCGGTAAGCTCCATAACATCGGTGGTGCGAGGCATCGACCGGTACATGGCCTCGCTCTTCGGCAGCATGGGCTCAGAGGGCTTCGCGGTGACGCGGATCGGGATGCCCATGAGCGAAGAAGCGTTCTTGAAGGCGCTCAAGCGCAAGGAGATCAAGGTGGAGGTGGCGCGCACCATCGAGCGCGAGTGCCCGTCGGTGGTCCACGTGGCGCCCTTCATCAGAGCCATGGCCAAGGTCAAGAGCGGGCGGCTGAGCGCGGACGACGTTTTCATTGAAGGCACCAACGAAGAGGCCCAGTACATGACCGAGATCGGGCTGGAGGCCGGCAGGTACTTCACCCCCTATGAGGTCGAGCATGCAAGCCCCGTCTGCATAGTGGGCGCCGACGTGGCGGAGAAGATCTTCGCGAGCCCTGATCCGACTGGCAAGATAGTGTATATCAAGGGCCACAGGTTCACCGTGATCGGTTCACACGCCAGGATGGGCAGTGTTTTCGGTGTGTCGCGCGACGCTTTTGTCTATGTGCCGTACACCACATTCGAGAAGATGTTCGGGCGCGGCTTCGACGCGGAGATCTCGGTGCGGGCACGCAGCCCGGAGCTGGTGGGGCAGGCTACGGACGAGGTCAGAGGCGCAATGAGAAGGTTGAGGCGGCTTCGTCCGGGCCAGGAGGACGATTTCGGCATTGTGACATCTGACGCCCTGCTCGCGATGTGGCGCCGGCTCTCAGCTAACATCTTCCTCGCGATGGTGGGTGTTGGCAGCATCTCTCTGGTGGTGGGCGGTATCGGCATCATGAACATCATGTTCGTATCGGTCAAGGAGCGAACCAACGAAATCGGGATAAGAAAGGCGATCGGCGCGACCAGGCGGCAGATCATGCTGCAGTTCCTTACGGAGTCCTCGATGTTGTGCCTGGTCGGAGGCGTGCTGGGTGTGGGAATTGGTGTCGGCGCTGCCAAGCTGCTGGCCTGGAAGACACGGGTGCCCGTCGCTGCAGAATGGTGGGCGGTAGCTATGTCGCTTGGCGTCTCAATCGGGGTGGGACTCTTCTTTGGAGTCTATCCGGCAGCCAAGGCTGCCGGGCTCCGGCCGGTGGATGCCCTGAGGTATGGTCAGTGAACTGGTTTGCGGGCATTCTCAGCATAGCTCTCAAGTCGCTTTGGGCCAACAAGCTGCGGACCGCTCTGACGACAATTGGCGTGATCATCGGCATCGCGACCATAATCGGGATGCTCTCGCTGATAAACGGCATCAATCAATCGGTGACGCAGGAATTCAAGAAGCTCGGCCCCAACGTGGTTTACATCACACGGTATGAGCCTGGCATCCATGTCGGCCTGCGGGGCCGCGAGGAAAGAAAGAAGATCACGCTCGACGAGGTGGAGAAGCTGAGCAGACGCTCCACTACTGCTGCTAGGGTCTCGATCCTGGCAGATGGCCGCAGCGAGGTGGAGTTCATGGGCGGGCGGACTGGCACGGTGACGGTCAGGGGCGTATCTTACGAGTACGCGGATGTCGGCAAGGTGGCGGTCGACCAGGGCCGGTTCTTTACCGAGGCCGAAGACCGGAAATCCATGGTCTGCGTCCTGGGCGCCGACGTCGTCAAGGGGCTATTCGGTAAGACCTCGCCCATCGACAAAGAGGTCCGGATCGAGAGCCGGAAGCTCAGGGTCGTCGGCACGCTCGAGGCCTCGGGGGTAGTCTTCGGCACCTCCAGCGACGACATCGTGCTCGTGCCTTACCGCGCGGAGCGGGAGATCTTCGGTGAATCCGACGAGAACATCGTGATGATCTTGCCCAGGGAAGACGTCAGGGTGGCCGACGCGATGGACGATTTGAGGGTGACCATGCGCGTGATCCGCAAGATACCCCCCGGCAAGGAGGACGGCTTTGCACTCTCGACCCAGGAGTCGCTCCTGGACACCTATAACAAGTTGACAGGCTCGATCTACTGGGTTATGAGAATAGTGGCGTCGATCGCTCTCCTGGTGAGCGGCATTGGCATCATGAACATAATGCTGGTTGCGGTCATGGAACGAACTCGGGAGATCGGCTTGAGAAAGGCGATAGGCGCGACCAGGAAGGCGATAATGGGGCAGTTCCTGATCGAGGCGGTTGTGCTGACCTTGATTGGCGGGGTGGTGGGCATCGCTCTCGGCTTCCTGATCCGCATTGGTGTGGCGCTGGGGACGCCGCTGCCGGCGAGCGTGCCCACGTGGGCCGTGCCAATGGCGATCGGCATATGTTGCGCCGTCGGCATCTTCTTCGGTGCCTATCCTGCCATGAGGGCCTCGGGGCTCGATCCTGTGGAGGCACTGCGCTATGAGTAGACGGACCGGTCGGTCAGTTGCGCTGACGGTCTTGGCTGTGGTGTTGCCGTTGGTCGCCCAGGGCGCTGAGCCAGGGGGGTTGACGCTGCCTCGGTGCTCGCCTCTGCCTCCTTACTTCTGCGCGGATGCCGCCTACTTCCTGGCTGATACAACCTGCGTGGTCGAGGTCTATTTCACCGTCTGCAATGATGCGCTCCAATTTGTGAAGACCGGAGATGGCTATGCCGCTAGCGCCGACCTTTCGGTGGTGCTGAGGAACGGCAAGTCCGAGCAGATTGCCGGCGACACCTACCGGATCAACCTGCGGTCTGCCACATACAAAGAGACGGTCTCGCCCGATTCGTGCCGGACTGAGGTGGTGAGGTTCAGGGCGGCCAAGGGCGATTTCCGAATGGTGCTCGGGCTCTATGACCGGGACTCGCGGGCCAAGAGTCTTGCTGAGGCCGAGCTCAAGATCCCGGTGCTCACTGGTGTCCCGTCGCTCAGTGATCTCGAATTCTTGGAGCCGGCCCCGGGGGTCTATGAGGACGCAAGGCGTGGATTCGGCCCCAAGGTAAGACGGGTCTACGGTACTCAGGGCGATTCAATCCGGTTCTATTTCGAAGTCTATCACCCGGCGAGTGCCGACACCCTGCAGGTTGTGGAGCAAGTATACGGCGCCAGCGGAGTCAAGGCGTTCGAGACTTCGCGGCTTTCAGCGGGAGCCGGCCGAGTGACCCATCTGGATGCGATTCCCAGCGATTCGCTTGCCAGTGGGCGATACACCTTGAAGGTGGTGCTCAAGTCTGCGGACGGCAAGGTGGCCGTCACCCGCTCCAAGGATTTCGAACTCAGAAGAGAGACCTTCTACTCGAGCAGGGACTTGGACGAGGCGGTTGCCATCCTGACTTACATAGCCACGGGGAGCCAGATTGATGCCTTCATCAAGGCGAGCGAGGAGGAGAGGAAGAAGCTCTGGGAGGAATTCTGGCGGGAGAAGGACCCTACTCCGGGAACGCCTCGCAACGAGTTCATGGAGGAGCACCTCCGGCGGTTTCGCTATGCCAACGAGCACTTCGGAGTGCCCAACACTGCGGGATGGAAAACTGACCGGGGCAGAATCTACATCCTCTATGGCGAACCCGATGATATCGAGTCCTATCCCTTCGAAATGGGCAGAAAGCCCACGGAGGTCTGGAATTACTACCAGAAGGGCAGGCGTTTCGTCTTCGTAGATGAAACGGGTTTCGGTGACTATGTGCTCGAGGGAAACTGAGGCAGGTCGCCCCGGCAAGCTAGCAGTGGTCTCCTGTCCGATGGCCAGCCTCAGAGCGCGTCCCAGCCCTGGTTCCGAGCTGGTGACGCAGGAAGTGTTCGGCGAGACCGTCCGGATCGCGGCGGCCAGAGCCGACTGGGTACTGTGCGGCGCCCGGGGCTCAGGCGATTCCTCCAAAGGTTGGTTGCCTCTACGGTATCTCGCCTTTCCCCCCGGCTGGCGTCCAACTCACTTTGTGGCGCGTCGTTTCGCTGCCTTGCGGGCTCTTGGTGCGAGCGATCTTGTCCTTCCGATGGGGAGCCTGGTTCAAGTAACCGGCCGGTCGGGTCCGATCCAAAAGGTCGCGCTGCCCGGCGGTGGCGAGGGCCTGGTTGCGGCGCGGGACTTGGCGCAGGGTGCCACTCCGAGGCTGGGTGCTGCGAGGTTTGCGGCGATCGCCCGCGAGGTGATCGGGACTCCTTATCTGTGGGGGGGCACGAGCACTTTCGGTTTTGACTGCTCAGGTCTGGTTCAATTTCTGTTCGGACTCCTGGGCAAAGGTCTCCCGCGGAACTCATGTGAGCAGGCTCGCGTCGGCAGGCCGATCCGCAAGCTTAGCGAGCTGCGGCCGCTGGACCTGCTGTTTTTTGGCCAGGACCGGCAGGTTGACCACGTCGCAATTCATCTCGGATCCTTGAGGATGTTACACGCTTCGGGATGGGTCAGGATTGAGAGCCTGAGCTCCGCGTCCGAGCACTTCCGGGCAGATCTCTTGGCCAGGTTCAAGGGCGCCCGAAGGCTGGTCTTGCGATGAGATCGCAGCGCATGGTGATACTTGCCGAGGGCAAGTTCGGGGTGCTCACCTCCAAGACGGCGGCATGCCTCATCCGCTATCAGCCTGAGCGGGTCGCCTGCGTACTGGATAGCACCAAAGCCGGGCTCGATGCGCAGAGGGTGCTTGGCTTTGGCGGCTCCGTACCCGTGGTCGCCTCGATCGCTGATGCGCTGAGGTTCGAACCAGATTCACTCTTGGTTGGGATTGCTCCCAGAGGCGGGCTCCTGCCGGAGGCTTGGCGGCCGATTGTAATTGCGGCGATTGAAAATGGCCTGGACATCATAAGCGGGCTTCACACGCTGCTTAGCGAAGACCCTGAGCTAAGCCGGGCCGCCCGCGGCGGGAAGGTGACGATCTGGGACGTCAGAAAGCCCACCCTTCCCGATGGCGTCTCGAGAGGTCTGCTGAAGCACCGCAAGGGCCGCGTGATACTGACAGTCGGCTCCGATTGCTCCTCCGGCAAGATGACAGTCGCCTATGAGCTTGTTGAATTCATGAAGGCTCGGGGCGTCAAGGCCGCCTTCGTTCCGACCGGGCAGACCGGCATCCTGCTGGCTGGTTGGGGGCAGGCTGTGGACCGGGTTCCGGGCGACTTCATGGCTAGGGTGATTGAGGACTTGACGGTGGAGGCTCTGGCCGGGAGTGACGTTGCAGTGGTCGAAGGGCAAGGCTCCCTGATCCATCCGGCCTACTCCGGGGTGACGCTCGCCGTGCTTCACGGCTGCTGGCCTGACGCCATGATCTTGTGCCACCAGCCTACGCGCACCAAGATTGAGGATTTCGAGATCACCATCCCACCTCTCAGCGATCTGGTACGGATCTATGAAGCGGCATCGAGACCCGTGTTTGCTTCGCGGGTGGTCGCAGTTGCCCTCAATACCTATGATCTCGCTGAGGCCGAAGCCCGCAGGGCCGTAGCTGCCGCCGAGCGCGACACGGGGCTCCCTGCGGACGACCCCGTAAGGTGGGGCTCCGAGCGCATCTATGCGAGCCTGGAGGGACGGCCATGAAGGTCAATCTCAGAACATATGATCTTCAACTTGAAGTTCCCTTTGCGATTGCTCGGGGGACTACTTCAGTCCACCGGATATGCGTCGCCGAGCTCGCCTGGCGCGGTCTCACCGGCTACGGCGAGGCTTCGCCGTCGGCCTACTACGGTGATAGCTCAGAAGCCGCCGCGGCGGCAATCCTCGGCTCGGAAGCGTTGTTGGGTGACGATCCCACGGCGATCCGGCGGATCTCACACGAGCTCAGGCAGCGCTATCCCCGGAGCCCCTCCGGCCGTGCCGCTGTCAGCGCTGCGCTCTACGATCTGGTAGGGAAGATGGCCGGGCTCCCGGTTTACAGGCTGCTCGGGCTCGCCGGCAAGGCTATCCCGATCACATCACTTACCGTGGGCGTTGACGACGTTGATCTGGCCCGCCGCCGGATCCACGTCTTGAAGGATTTCCCGGTGCTCAAGGTCAAGGTCGGATTCGGCGAGGAAGAGGCGCTCTTGGATCTCTTGAAAAGCCAGACTCAGGCCAGGTTGCGCGTGGATGCCAATGAGGGCTGGGGCGTGGAAGAAGCTATCCGCAAGATCAACTCGTGGGGACGTTACTCCATTGAGTTCTTCGAGCAACCACTGCCCAGGGCGGACCGAGATGGCTACCGCTGCCTGAGAGATTCGACGCAAGCTGCCATTTTTGTCGATGAGGCCGTGGCCTCCAGCGAAGATATCCTCCAATGGGCCGGACTTGCCGATGGCATCAACATAAAGCTGATGAAGTGCGGGGGCATCGATGAGGCCTTGAGCATGATTGCCGTGGCAAGGGCTGCCGGTTTAAAGGTAATGCTGGGCTGTATGGTCGAGTCTTCTCTCGGCATAAGCGCAGCCGCTCATCTGGCTCCCCTGGTCGATTTCTGCGATCTTGACGGCAACCTGCTGGTCGCTAACGACCCGTTCGAGGGCGTCAAGGCGGCGCAAGGCCGCCTGGTCCTATCTGATCTGCCTGGTTTTGGCACCACTCCGCGAACCTAGCCAGCCGCGTTATGGCAATCTCACCCACTAACTTCAAATTCTGCTAAAGCGAGTAAAGCTCCTGCCGATATCGCCATAAGGGAGTTCACAACAACAGTCAAAATCTGAAGGAGAGGTGTGCTATGCGCAGAATGACACTGTTCTCATTGCTTGCCATTTTCGCCCTTGCCCCGGTTGTCTATGGTGGGACCACGGGCAAGATCGCCGGAATGGTTGTCGACAGTGAGACCGGTGAGCCCCTGGTTGCCGTCAACCTTTTGCTCGAAAACACCAACTTCGGCAGCGTGACCAACGTCGAAGGCAGGTACCACGTCATCAATATCCTTCCGGGGACATACTCGGTCAGGGCCAGCATGATGGGCTACCAGGCTGTCGTCAAAGGCAACGTAGTGGTCAACGCGGACCTGACCAGCACCATCGATTTCGAGTTAAGTCCGGCGGTGCTGGATGTGGTTCCAGAGATCGTGGTGACGGCCGAGCGGCCACTGATCCGAAGGGACGTCACTTCATCGATGAACATCGTCGAACACGAAGAGATAGCAATGCTCCCAATCGAATCTCCCTTCGACATTGTGGCTTTTCAGGCGGGATCGACCTCCGACCGGAGGGGCACGCATGTCAGGGGTGGGCGGGATACCGAAATCTCTTATAACGTCAACGGGGCCTCGATCATTGACCCCGTCTTCTCGAGGGCATCCGCCAACTACGACGAGTCGGCAATCCAAGAGATGGTGGTGCTGAGCGGTGGTTTCACCCCCGAGTACGGCAACGCCCAGTCCGGTATTGTCAACATTGTCACCAAAGAGGGTGGTCCCCAGTTCAAGGGAGAGGTGGAGAAGACCCTCTACCTGCCGCTCGAAGTTCTCTGGCAGGCCGCTGACAATGCCAAGCGTTACGATACCGGATACAACACCACCAAGCTGACCTTCAGCGGGCCTTCCCCCTGGACCGATCGGCTACGCTACTTCCTGTCGGGCGAGTCCTCAAGGTGGGACGATTGGGATCCACACGTTTACGTGCTCCCGCATCAGGGCCGGGACACCAACCAGTTGACCTGGAAGGTCACGGGCACTCCGCGGCCCAGCGTCAAGATCGGCTTCGAAGGCCTGGTCTATGGCAGCCGATACACCGCCTGGAATGCTCAAAGGCAGAAAGTGCCTGATACCTTCTTGAGATACACGCGTGACACCTCGGTAGGCGTTCTCGGACTGAGCCAGATGATAAGCCATGACAGCTACTACGACCTGTCGTTGTCCAGGTTCACGACGCACTACCATGTGGCCCAGCCCGGCAAGTGGTGGGACATCAACAAGTCGGAGGAGTGGAACACCACTCCGGTTGACCAGGGTGGTGGCGGCATCAATATCTGGCCGGAGTATGATGATAACAACTTCATTATCGCGGGCGACAACTCGCTGTTCCACAACTCCCACTCCGAGATCTTTGGAGCCAAGGGCAGCTTCACCAGCCAGGTCAACGATCATCACCAGATCAAAGTGGGCAGTGAGTACTACAGATACGACACGGTGCACGACGAGGTATATGCGCCGGCAGGCAATGTCTATCGTAACGAGTACCATGTTAGGCCCACCTACTCGGTCTTCTATCTGCAGGACAAGGCCGAGTACAGCGGGCTCGTGGTCAATGCCGGTTTCAGACTTGATGCTTTTGATCCCAACTTCAAGGTTCCCTCAGATCCGACCTGCCCTTGGGACTCGACCAGCCAGGTGGGCGGGGATGACTGGGGCGGGCCCGATAAGACCGAGCCTCCGCTCTGGCATCTCAAGAACGCGACGGTCAAGTACCAGTGGAGCCCAAGACTTGGCATTTCTCACCCG
>DATKKY010000244.1:0-13803 GCA_035542695.1 bacterium
ACGACCCTCGGAGTCCTGACGAATTATGCGGATACGGTTTCCTGGAACGATGACTTCTGGGTCGACTATGACTTCATCTGGGACGCGCAGAGCTTGCACGACGGCGACCAGATCGATCTCAAAGCGACCGTGACTGACCACGTAGGCAACGAGCAGGTGGCTCAGATCTGGCTCAAGGTTGCCGCTGAGGCCCCGATCTTGACGCTCAGCATTCCGGAAGCCAAGGATGTTTGCAGCGAGAAGAGGGTCAAGGGCGACATCAACATCGTGGCAACCGAGAAGTCAGAGACCAACCCGATCGATACCTACTATGTAGGGTACATTTACAAGAAGTCCACCTTCCCTGACCTTGGCGACTGCAACGCGTTCGACGACCAGGGCTGGGTGATGTGCCCCGACACGCTTATGATCGAGGGCCACAATACCAGCGAGACCATCTGGCGAGCGACGATGCCGACCAGCAAGCTGGCGGACGGCTCCTACGACATCGCGTTGGTCACGATCGACGTCGCCGGCAACTACAGCTGGGACATGAACCGTGACTGGTGCGTGGACGCGGGTTACTTCGGTCAGTGCGTGGCGAACGGCATGGGTATGACGGTTGTCGTTCAGAACCATGCGCCGGAGCTCAGGATCAGGAAGGTCAACAACTTTGAAGCGGTCGATGAGGGTCTGGACTGGGCGGAGCCTGTGTATGTGCAGGTCGGCCAGCCAGTGACAGTCACTTCGGTGGCGGCTTCGACTTGCGACATTGCCAAGGTTGACTACTACCTGTCGGGCGAATACGTGATTGATGGGTGGCGCGGGCCGGTGCATGTTGGTACAAGCACTGACGCTGCCAGCGGCTACCAGGTCACTTTCCCGCCTACGGGAGGCCTTGAGCAGTATTTCGAACCTAACGCCTTCCAGAACGGCTATGCCATGGTCGACCTGATTGCCATCGTGACCGACCTGCTCGGTAACGTGACGCAGGAAGCGACCTACGCCATGGTGCCGATCTGGGTCCTCAAGGTTGCGCCTTCCAGCGCCTTCGTTACCCAGCCTTCGCCTGGCGAGTATGTCAGGAGCTGGGTGAACATCGAGGGTGACGTTCTGGACAACGAAGCCGTCTATGACATCACCTACGAGTACAGGGCGGTAGGCGCCACGGACTGGATCACGATCGCCCAGACCAAGCCTCACTGCGGTGATCCGTGGAACAAGGACGTGAACAACGCCATAATCAAGTGGAACACCGACCTTCTGGCTGACGGCGACTACCAGCTGAGGGCGGTCTCGAGGGATGCCAATCTGACGGTTGATACCAATCCGTCAGTGATAACGGTGCATGTGGATAACACCGCACCGACCATCACGGCGTTCAACCTGAGCCCGACCTACACGGTTGGAGAAGCGCTGCCGACGGCTCCGTCCACTTACATTGGCGGGCCGCACGTCGAGCTCTCTGCGACCGGCAGCGATGCCGGCGGCATCGACCACGTGCACTTCATGTACAAGGCTATCGATGCCGACATTGACTCGGCCACGGCTCTCTACCGCGACGACGAGGCTCCGTACGCCTATGACTGGATCTGCGGCTTCCCGCAGGTTCCGTCAGGGTGGTACGACTTCATCGTCAAGATCGAGGACAAGGCCGGTAACGAGACCTACCAGACCCAGAGGGTCTATGTAGATCAGTACGCGCCGTTTGGTTGGATTGGTCACATCTCCTGGAAGAAGGGCACTCAGACGATCGATGACCAGACTCCAGACAATTCCAACTTCTATGGCGTGCTCGATATCAATGGTACTTGCAAGGACGACGCGCCGGCGAGCGCGTGCCTGGACGGGCACAACCAGAAGTTCGACAGCGGCCTCAAGGCGGCTCAGTTCCAGTATCAGCCTGTGACCGGGGGCGGCTACCTCGGCGTGGCGACTGGCGCTGAGAGCCAGAGTGTGCCAAACCCGAACGCCTGGATCGACTTGGGCGAGCAGGTTGTCGGCACTGGTCCCGACTACGCAATCAATTGGGACACTGGCACGCTGGTTCCTGGCAAGTACTACGTGAGAATCGTGGGCATCGACAATGTTGACAACAGGGCTGATGTGGACGGCGCTCCGTCGCTGCCTTACATCACCATCAACATCGTCGATCAGATTGCGCCTAAGGCCATAATCGCCGGCGTCGATGACGTCAGCGGCTACATCTGGGCGACGGCTGACACCCACGGTCAGGATGACGTGAAGTTCGTGAGATTTGAGTACAGGCCGGCGACCGCAACCGCGGAGTGGACGGTGATCGGCGTAGTCGATACCACGATGTGCAAGGGCCTCTACGGCGTACCGTGGCACTTCGCGTCCATTGGTCCTGGCAACTACTGGGTCAGGGCAGTGGCTTACGACGATGATTACGACGTGGTCAACTTCCCGGATCTCTATGATCAGAATCCGGCGATGATGTACGTAACCGTCACCGCGGACTACAAGGTCACGATGGCGAGCACCAGCTACATCTCAAGCCTTACTAGGTGGGGCAGCCTTAGCGACTACACGGAAGTGGGCGTCAAGGCGGTGTGCGCTGCTGGCGAACCGACTGTGATCGTCGTCTTCGACAATGATCCTGAGGATCACTACAATGTGCCGCGGGTGAAGCTGCTCTCGCTCGAGCGTCCGGACGATCCGGCGCAGTGGGTCGATCAGTTCTGGTTCGGTCAGCTTGGTGATTGGGGTGTTGCAACCATCATCGGGACCTACAACAACTCTGGTACCGTCGGGGCCAAGACCAGCACGGTCAAGGTCTACAGAGTTACTGACGCCGAGGGCACCAAGGGTGTTGTGAGCCAGGACTCGATGTCGGTGGATATCCCCGCCGGCGTAATCCGCAGCGACAGCGAGGGCCTGCTGGTGATTAACACGCCGAGGCCTTTTGCACAGCCGACGCTACTTGATGTGACCCCGGTCGGCCCCGCCGTGATGATGAAGTTCCTCGGCGGTGGGGAGAACGATGACAACAGGATCTTCGACAATGGCTACCGGGCGGATGTCACCCTCGCATACAGGCAGGGCGAGATCACCAGTAGCATGGTCGAGTCTAACCTGAGACCGGCTTGGTGGGACGGGGTGAATGCCCAGTGGCAGTACAGCGGCATCACCAATGTTTCGGTCAACACGTCGACCAATGTGGTGACCTTCAAGGCCAATCACACGGGGACCTTCACGGTGGTTTCGGCCACGACCTTCAGGATCACCCAGCCGGTTTACTATCCGGGCTGCAAGGTCGGTGGCGTGACTTACACCAGCAAGTTCCCGAAGTTTGCGTCGGTGATCGAGGACGTGATCAACGGCCTGAACGAGCCGGAAATCAAGGTCACGATCGACGGACCTGCTGGCGACAAGATATTTGACAACCTCACCCTCTATTACCACGGCGACGCGATTTGGCCATGGATCAAGGCCGAGTACGACGAAATCGGCCACATACTGGGTATCGCCGTGGATCCGGGTTACAGCTGGGGCGAGGGAGACTATCGTTGGGGCGCGGGTGCTTGGAACGGTCTGCCGGGCGGTCAGTACACGCTCAAGATCGAAGCCCTGAACGCGGTTGGGGACAAGAAGAGCCTGACCGATGTGTTCACGGTCGATGCGGGCGTGCCGACGGTTGACTTCGCCGGTACCTATGTTGCTGCGAACCCGTCGTTCACGCTGAACGTGGGCGATGCGCTTAGCGGCGTCGATCCAGCGACTGTGTTCCTGGATGTGTACGCGATCAGGGCGAATGGCTACCAGACCGAGAACAAGGAGTATCTCGGTACGGCTACCCCGAGCGCGATGTCGTACGATGGCGGGACGGTGACCTTCGGCAACATGACCTTCCACGAGACGTTGGGCGACAATATGTCAATCGACGTGATCGTGTATGACGGCCATGTACCGAGCGACACCGGCACACAGGTGATCTACAACGGTTGCACCGATGAGGACGATCACCAGTGCAGGTCGTACTACTCCGAGCAGGGTATTGCTGACTGTGTCGGCAACCATGCCAACCCGGTGTGGAGACGCTTCACGGTGGACGCCACTTGCCCGACCATGACGCTCGTCAGCAAGGAGAGCGACCAGGATATCGAAGTCAAGGTTGAAGACGATATCTCTGGTATCCCGTGGAACATCGAGGGTGAGCAGACGCCGTTCGACATCAAGGTCGATGGCGAGGCCTTCTACGACTACACGTTTGTCCCGACTAGCAACAACCACGTCGGCACTCTGCGGTTCACCGTGGGCGCTGGCGCGGCGAAGATAGAGGTCACGGCACGCGATGCAGTGGGCAACTTCTGCGTCCTCGAGATCAACAAGGGCGCCGAGGTCGTGGACGTGACCGATGTGAAGAGCTACCCGAACCCGTTCGATCCAGGGAGCGGCCAGTACACCACGATCAGCTTCGACCTCACCAAGAAGGCGGATGTTCTGATCAAGATATTCGACTTCGCGGGTGAGTACGTCACGACCGTGGCTGATGGCTGGTATGACCCAGGTACTCACACGATCAACTGGTTCGGAACCGATGGCAACGGCAAGACCGTGGCGTCGGGCGCCTACATCGGTTATGTCAAGATTGATGATGGTTCCAAGGTGATCGCCAGGAACCTCAAGATCGGTGTCGGGGCCAAGTGCTGCAGCGGAGACTAAGCAAAGGGGGAGGGGGGACAATCCCCCCTCCCGCCTTCTGAACCCATGAAAACACTTTCGGCAGCGAGGAGGTCGAAGGAAATGCCAAAGTCAAGGTTCTTGCTCGTGGTCGCCGTCGCGGTCGGGGTAATCGGTTGTGCGTATCCGGCATTCTGTGCTGATCCTCATGCCGGTCCCTATCTGAGGATGGGGGTCGGTGCGAGGGCGCTCGGCATGGGAGGGGCCTTCACAGCCATCTCCGATGATGCGACAGCGGCGTATTGGAATCCAGCGGGGCTGGCGAAGATTGAGAACATTGAAGCCACGTTCATGTACGCTGCTAACATGGCTGTTGACAGGCAGCTGAACTACGCTGCCTATGCGCAGTGGCTGGGCGTGGGTGGCCTTGGGGTTTCGTGGCTGAACGCCGGCATGTCCGACATGCCCAAGAGGGATAACACGGGAACGTCGCTCGGCACCGATGATTATGCCGACAACGCGATCATGTTCTCCTACGGCATGGAAGTCGGGAGTATGATGCTGGGCGGCACGGCCAAGATTCTGCATCAGAACATCATGGGCACCACGGAGACCGGTTTCGGCGTCGATGTTGGTGGCCTCCTGAACGTCAGCGACAACGTGACGGCAGGCTTGATGATCAGAGATATCGGCTCCCAGTACGGCGACGTGGATGTGCCGCTTGATTGGCGCTTCGGCACTGCGGTGAAGGCGCTCGATGGCGGCCTTACGGTCGGTCTCGACTGTGAGAAAGTGCAGAACATAGACCACTTCACAATTCACCTTGGCGCGGAGTATGGCATGGAAGTACACCCCGGCTACCATGCCTTCTTCAGAAGCGGCGTGCAGAGCGCTGAGCACAAGGCGTTCACCGCCGGCCTGGGCATAAGGGTACCGTACGTTCAGTTCGACTACGCCTTTGTGTCCGAGAAGAACGAAGACGCGCTCGGCGACAATCACCGGGTATCGGTGACGGCAAGATTCTAAGGCTTTTCAAGATATAGCTACATATAGCTACAGGCGGGCTGTGTGGGTCGACGCAGCCCGCTTTTTTGTTTCTCGGGAGGGTCATCAAATGGACCTGTCGAAGGAGAAGTGCCCCGCATGTGGCCGCACCGGCCAGAGGCGGAACCCCTTGCTCACGGTTGATATCATCATCGAGCTCGGGGGAAGAGCTTCCCGCCAAATCGTGCTGGTCAAGCGCAAGAATCCGCCGCCGGGCTGGGCACTTCCTGGAGGCTTCGTTGATTATGGCGAGACCGTGGAAGAGGCTGCCCGTCGTGAAGCCCATGAAGAAACCGGGCTCGCGATCGACCTGGTCCGGCAGTTCCACGTCTATTCGGAGCCGGGCCGCGACCCGCGAGGCCACACCGTGACGGTCACGTTCGTCGCGCGAGCTACCGGCGAACCCAAGGGTGGGGATGATGCCAGCCTGGCCGAGGCCTTTCCCGCTGACAGGCTGCCTACCGAAATGGCCTTCGATCACCGCCAGGTGATCCAGGATTACCTGGCCGGCAAGTATTAGCCCAGGCTGGTCTTACAGCCCGGTGCCCGGAGGCGCCCCGGAAGCCTTGCCTTTACTCCGGTCCCAAATGGCGTCCATCTCGGCAAGAGTCATCCGGCCGCGGCTGGCGATCTCCTTCTCAACGTGTGAGAATCGGGTCAGGAACTTGGAGATCGTGCCCTGGAGGGCATCCTCGGCGCTTATACCAAGGAATCTGGCGAGATTGACGAGTGAAAACATGATGTCGCCCAGCTCATCCTTCATGCTGGTCTCATCCTTCGCCGCGCGGGCCTCCTCGAACTCCCGCAGTTCTTCCTTTATCTTATCAAATACGCTATCCACTTTATCCCAATCGAACCCAAGGCTGGCTGCACGCTGCTGGATGCGCTGAGCTTTCAAGAGACTCGGGTAGGTTTTGGGCACTCCGGCCATCACCGACTGGTCCGGGGGTTTCTGTGCGCGCTTGGACCTCTCCCATTCGTCGAGGATCTGGTCCGCGGCCAGTTCCCTGCGCTCGCCAAAGACGTGAGCGTGCCGGCTTCGCATCTTGGCGTAGTTCTCGCTGATCACGGCGTCCAGGCCGAACTGGCCAGCCTCTTCGGCGATCCTGGCAGCGAATAGAATCAGGAATAACGTGTCGCCCAGCTCTTCACGGAGCTTGGCCTGGTCGTCCTCATCGATTGCCTCGCAGACCTCGTACATCTCCTCAAGCAGATGAGGTCTCAGGCTCTTCAAGGTCTGGGCCCGGTCCCAGGGGCAGCCCCGCTCACTTCTCAGGAACGCGACCAGGTCGCGCAACTCGTCGAATCTTGCCGACATATGGTTTCAGTCCTTTCCTTGGCCGACGAGAGACATAATACAGCGTGGAGGCCGCTTGCTCAAGAGCAATGAGGCGTCCAGGCGGGGCCGGGCGCGGGTGGAGGCGGCCCGCCGGCGTCTAATAGCTGAGGTCCGGCGGCCAAAAACATGCTTGCAATTGGAAGGGCCATATGTTATCCGTAACCGTGATTCACCCGAGGAGTCTTCAGTGATCGAATTTGCTGCCTGGTCTGAGATTGATGTCAATGCGCTCAAGCGGAACGTCAGGCGAACGCAGCAGCTTGTTGGGCCTCGAGTAGATATCCTCCTTACGGTCAAGGCTGATGGCTACGGCCATGGGGCTCCTCACGTCGCCAAAGCCGCAACTGCAGCCGGCGTGAGCATGCTGGGTGTAGCAACCCTCCATGAGGGCATGGAGCTGCGCAATGCGGGCCTGCGGAGCCCGGTCGTGATCCTGAGCCCGTCCCTGCCGGCAGAAATCGACGAAATCCTCGAGTACGAACTGACTCCCACCGTCTCAGACCTGGAATTTGCCCGGACGCTTGCGACCCGGGCTTCGCAATCCTCGCGGGTGGCCAAAGTGCACGTGGACATCGACACGGGTATGACCCGCGGCGGCGTCAATCAGGAAGAGGCCTGCGAGGTCCTGACCGAACTCTCAAAGCTCAAGGGGCTCACGGTCGAAGGGGTCTATACTCACTTCCCGTCAACTTACCATGAGGACCCTGACTTCTCGGCCCAGCAGCTGGCGGCCTTCCGCGCGATCATTGATATCCTGGGCAAGGCCGGCATAGTGTTCCCGCTGAGGCACGCTGCCAATAGCGCCGCCGTCGCTCAGTACCCGGAGAGCCACATCAACATGGTCCGGCCGGGAGGCATGATCTACGGCATGTTTCCGCGCGAGGAAATGAATGGTATAGGATTCGAACCCGTGATGAGCTTCAAGTCCCGCGTCGTCAACGTCAAGCAGGTCCGCAAGGGCAAGACCGTCAGCTATGGCCGGACCCATCGCTTCGATCGCGATGCCAAGGTGGCTGCTGTTGCTGCCGGCTACGGACACGGCCTCACCAGGTCAATGTCCAACAACGGCGAGCTCCTGGTGCGCGGCATGCGGGCGCCGATCGTCGGAATGGTCACGATGGACGTAACTATGATCGACGTGTCGCACATTCCGGAAGTCAACGTCGGCGACGAAGTGATCATCTTCGGCAAGCAGGGCAGTCAGGCAATCAGCGTCTATGAAGTTGCCAAGCGATGCGGCACCATTTCCTATGAGGTCACCTGCGGGATCGGCAAGCGGGTCCCGAGAGTCTATGTAGAGAACGGAACGGTCACGGGCATCGTGACCCTGGTGGGTGAGTGGCTTTCAAAGCAGGGCATCTCATTCTGAGGCTGTCTGCTGAAAGGGTCTGACACATGGCGTCTGGCAAGTCGCAGTTGCGGGTCGGTGACACCATCAATCACAAGAAGCTGGGCCGGGGAGATATTCTGGATATCTTCCCGCTGGGCGAGGACACTTGCGCCTTGATATCCTTCGAGAAATCCGGACAGAAGAAGATCGTCCTCAAGTACGCCAATCTCGAGCTTGTGGCCCGGGCCAAAGCGGAGCCCGACACCAAGGCAGCCAGAGCTGAAGCCAGGGCCGAGGCCAGGGCGGAAGCCAAGAACGCTGCCAAGGAGGTGCCTGAGGAGGTCGAAGAGGCCGAGATCGAAGGAGGAGAAGAGGAAGAGGAATCTTGACCTCGGTCTCTCGTAAGGCTCTGATCGTCGTCCTCGACGGCGTCGGCATTGGCGCGCTTCCGGACGCAGCCAACTACGGAGACCAGGGCAGTAACACGCTTGGCAATCTGGCAGAGGCCGTTGGCGGCCTCACTCTCCCCAACCTCGAGCGCCTTGGGCTCGGCAACATCGCTCCCCTCAAAGGCGTGACTCCACAGGCTTCACCCGTGGCCAACTTCGGCAAGATGAGCGAGGCTTCTCCCGGGAAGGATTCGACCTCGGGCCACTGGGAAATGATGGGCCTGATCCTGGAGAAACCTTTCCCGACTTATCCTCATGGCTTCCCGGACGACGTGGTTGGTGCTTTCGAGCGGGCGATAGGCCGCGGCACGCTCGGCAACTTCGCCGCCTCGGGAACCGAGATCATCAAGCAGCTCGGTGATGAGCATGTCAGGACTGGCAAGCCTATCATCTATACCTCCGCTGACAGCGTGTTTCAAATCGCCGCCCACGAAGACGTGATTCCGCCGGACGAGCTTTACCACATGTGCCGCCTTGCCCGCGAAATCCTCACCGGCCCGAACGCGGTCGGCCGGGTGATCGCCCGGCCGTTTGTAGGCTCGAGCGGCAACTACGTGCGCACGCCGCGCCGCAAGGATTTCTCACTCTGCCCGCCGCACGACACCCTGGTGGACTTGCTCGCCGCCAAGGGCTTTGCGACGATCTCGGTGGGCAAGGTGGATTACCTTTTCGCCAAGCGCGGCTTCACTGAAAGCGTTCACGCTCCCACCAACGCCGACATCATTGCCCGGGTGATTGAACAAGGCGCCAGACCTGTTGACGGTCTGGTGTTTGCAAATCTGGTGGATTTTGATATGCTCTGGGGGCATCGGAACGATATCGAGGGCTTCAAGGGCGGCCTGGAGGAGTTCGATCGGAGACTCCCCGAAATCATGGCAGCGCTTGGGCCCCGGGATGTGCTCATCGTGACCGCCGATCACGGCAACGATCCGACGACGCCCAGCACTGACCATTCGAGGGAGCACGTTCCCCTTCTGGTGTATGGCAAGGGCCTGAAGCAGGGCATCAACCTGGGCAGACGCGATACCTTTGCCGACATAGGCTCCACGATTGGTGAGATGTTCGGCATCGCCCTTGGAGCCGGCACCAGCTTCCTTAAAGAGATCAGCCTAGCTTAGTGGGGGGACATTCAATGGATGATGCCGAGCTTATTCGAGTCGCTTCCGAGGCCCTCGGCGCCGCTTACGCGCCCTATTCCAAGTTCCGGGTGGGCGCGAGCGCCTTGGTCGAGGACGGAGAGGCCTTCAGCGGCTGCAATGTTGAGAACGCCTCGTTCGGGCTGACGATATGCGCCGAGCGTGCGGCGATCTTCGCCGCAGTCGCGCACGGGTACAAGAAGATCGAGAAGATCGCGATTGTGGGTGAGAAGGCCGATAGGCCGCCGTATCCTTGCGGAGCCTGTCTTCAGGTGATGAGTGAGTTCGGGGTTCGTGAGGTCATAGTCGGCACCATGGGCGGGCCCTTCAAGAGCTACGAGTTCGGCCAGCTCTTGCCGCGGCCTTTCAAGCTCTGAGGCACTGAGGGAGCGCTGTGAACGAGACCTTCGGCAAGCGGATCGAGCGGGTGGTGGAAAGCACTTTCGGCGGGGATACTTCGCGCGGACGGAGGCCCGGTGAACGAAGAGCGGAAGAGAGGCTTCCCGGCAGTGGAACCCCGCGGCTCAGGATAGCTCTGGGCTCCGATCATCGCGGTGCCACCTTGAAGCGGCAGCTCGCGGAGTATCTCCGAGAGCTGGGCCACATGGTGGTGGATTGTGGGGCCCGCGAAGGCGGGCCGTCGGACTACCCCGATATTGCGCTCGGCGTTGCTGGCCAAGTGGTGCAGCAGGCGTGCGACTTTGGGATCGTGATAGATGCCGTCGGCGTGGGCTCGGCGATTGCGGCCAACAAGGTGCGCGGCATAAGAGCCGCGCCTTGCTACGATGTCGAGGCAGCGCGCTCGAGCCGGCTTCACAACGATGCCAACGTGCTCACGCTCGGCGCCAACTTCTTGAACCGTGGTCTGGCCCGGCGGATTGTGAGAGAATGGTTGACCACGCCCTTCGAAGGCGGCCGGCACGTACCGAGGCTGGAGAAGATCGGCAAGATCGAAAAGGATGGTCTTGATGCAAGACTATAGCGATATCGTCGAGCAGGTGGTCCGGGAGGTGGTCCGCAGGCTGGGCGAGGAACCCCTCGGGGCTGGTGCGGCGGGTGCGGCCGGCCGGCAACCGGCGCCAAGTGCTGCCTGTGTGCCAGGTGAAGGCGGCTGCTTGGTCTGCGTGTATTGCGGCAAGTGCGTGGAGAAGGCTCCCCAGGCGGTGGACAAGATCAAGGGCGCAGGTGCTGCGCGGATCAGCTCGTCGCTGGGCGTCGCCGGTGTGGGTAAGGACGTCGCTCCGCTGATTGATCATACCCTGCTTAAGCCGGATGCGAGCCGCTCCGAGATTGAGAAACTCTGCCGTGAGGCCCGCGAGTTCGAATTCGCGAGCGTCTGCGTCAATCCCTGCTGGGTCAAGCTAGCCAGTTCGATGCTCCAGGCGACGCGCGTCAAGGTCTGCTCGGTAGTGGGATTTCCGCTTGGCGCTGCGAAGAAGGAGGTCAAGGCCTACGAGACGCGGCGGGCGATCCTGGATGGGGCCTCGGAGATTGACATGGTGATGAACGTCGGGGCTATGAAGAGCCAGGATTACAAGCTGGTCGAAGATGACATGAGGGAAGTCAAGGAGACCTGTGGCAGGGCAGTGATCACCAAGGTGATTTTGGAAACGGCCCTCTTGACCAATCCCGAGAAGATCAAGGCCTGCGAGCTTGCCAAGAAGGCCGGCCTCGATTTCGTCAAGACCTCCACCGGCTTCGGCCCCGGCGGTGCCACGGTCGAGGACGTAAGACTGATGCGGAGCGTGGTGGGGGAGGAGATGGGGGTCAAAGCGGCGGGAGGAATAAGGGATGCTGAGACAGCGGCCCGGCTGATTGAGGCAGGGGCCACCCGAATCGGTGCAAGCGCAAGCGTGAAGATAGTGGGCGGTTAGGGGGCGGGCAGTCGCGGGAAGTTCCCGGCCAGGAAACCAGCATGACAGACTCGGATCTAAGAGCAGTTGACATTATTGCCAAGAAACAGCGGGGCGAGAGCCTCACGAGGCGCGAGATATCCTGGTTTGTCCAGGGCTCGGCCCGGGGAGTGATCCCTGACTATCAGATATCGGCGTTTCTGATGGCCGTGTACTTCAAGAGCATGGACCTCCGGGAGACGCGGGACTTGGTGGAGGCGATGATCGCGAGCGGCGAGGTGCTGGCCCTGAAGAGCATCCGCGCGACCAAGGTGGACAAGCACTCGACCGGGGGCGTGGGCGACAAGATATCGCTGATCGTCGGCCCGCTCGTGGCATCGGTCGGCGTGCATGTGCCAATGGTCTCTGGCCGCGCCCTGGGCCACACGGGCGGAACGTTGGACAAGCTGGAATCGATCCCCGGCTTCAGGACCGATCTCGGCCCTGCCGAGTTCGAGCGCGCGGTTAAAAGGGTCGGCATCGCCATCATCGGGCAGACCGACAAGATCGCGCCGGCCGACCGCAAGTTCTACGCGATAAGAGACGTCACCTCGACCATCGTCTGCCCGCCGCTCATCGTTAGCAGCATCCTCAGCAAGAAGATAGCGTCCGGCACCGACGCGATTGTTTTCGATATCAAGGCCGGCAATGGCGCCTTCATGGGTACGGCGAGTCAAGCGGTGGAGCTGGCCAAGCTCCTGACCCGGGTTGCTGCAATGCTCGGCAAACGCACTTCAGCGATCGTGACTCGCATGGACGAGCCCCTCGGGCATTGCGTGGGCAACGCGATCGAGATTCGGGAGTCGATTGAAGTGTTGAAGGGAAGATGGGTCGAGGACCTGGTCACAGTGAGCCTCGCCCTCGGCTCGGAGATGCTGCTCCTGGCCGGCCGGGCGAAGACCCGCTCTGAAGCCCTGACTCTCTTGAGGTCGGCATTGCTGGGAGGCAAGGGGCTTCAGAAGTTCCGCGACATGGTCAAAGCCCAGCACGGTGATGTCTCCGTGGTCGCTGACCCCGCCAAGCTGCCGCGGCCTCGCGCCACGGTGCGCCTCCTCTCGCCGCGCAACGGTTTCGTGTCCCATATCGAGGCTATGGAAGTGGGGCGGATCGCTATCCTGCTGGGGGCGGGTCGCGTGAAATCCGAGGATGACGTGGATCCCGCGGCGGGCATCGAGTTCCTGAAGAAGCGCGGCGACCGCGTGGTCAAGGGCGAGGTGCTGGCGTTGCTTCACACCCGGAACGCGCGAACCGGCCGGCGCTGTGCGGGCCTGCTCGAGAAAGCCATAAGCTTCTCATCTCGGAGGCCCGAACCTCGGCCCCTGGTCATCGGCAAGGTGATTGGTGACGGCTTGAAGCAGCTGGACGGAGCTGGGTCAGGCAAGACGGCTTCGCTTCGTTAAGGCCCCAGGTTCTGAGGTAGTCTAGCGCCCCGATGGATATCGCAGTACCGTGAGGGCTCGGTTCCGGCAATGAAGACTTCCGATCGCTTCTCGGGGCAACCTTCGCGGACCAATAGGCCGCTTTGCTTGCAGATGTCGCGGTGAACTATGCCATCGGGCTCGGGGAAGGGTTTGTCGGGAACCCCTCGCAGGGCCTGGGTCATGAAGTCGATCCAGATGGGCAGCGCGACCCGGGCAGCGGATTCCCTTTCACCCAGAGGCCGGCGTTCATCGAATCCCACCCACGCAGATGCTACAAGGTCGGGAGTGTAGCCGGTGAACCAGGCGTCGCTGAAATCGTCGGTGGTCCCGGTCTTGCCGGCCATGGTCTGAGTCAACCCTCTCGCCCGGGCTGCGGCTGCAGTGCCCTCGTTGATCACGCTCGAGAGCATCGAGTTCATCACGTAGGCCGTTGCAGGTTTGAGAACTTCCGACCGCCGTGGAAGGTCGCGCTCGAGAGTCCGGCCGTCCTGGGACTCGATCCGGATGATCGCCATGGGTTCAGCTCTGATGCCTCCGGCTGCTAGCACGGCGACCGCCGATACCATGTC
>DATKKY010000245.1:0-7287 GCA_035542695.1 bacterium
CGAACATGCTGCTCTCCCTTCCCTAGGCCCAGGCGCGCCTTCGAGTGGACCCACCGTCACCGATTAAGCCACGGAGCAATGCCAGCGACATCCTTGCCGAGGATAAGCGTTGTTTCCACGAAAGATGAGGGATTGACCTGGGTAATGACCGTGCCCACTCCCAGCAGCTCTGCAATCGCAAGAGCCTTGGTATGATCGCCCTGCCGGTCAACCACCAATGTGCGCTCGTATTGGAAATCGTCAGCGTTACCAACGAACATCACATCGAATCCTTTTGAGGCGAGATACTGGCAGATCTTCTCGCCGACCCCTCCCCGCCCACACCCGTTGAGCACCTCGATCACCACTGTGACCTCGTTGGTGAGATCGGTGGTATCCAGGCGCGCCAGCGTGTCATGGGCGAGGCTTGCTGCCAGGATCACAGTCAAGAGGCCGACAGTCCTAGCAACACCCCAGCCCATTATCTCCTCTTTCCGGATCGACCAGCATCCAAACTCTCGATCGCCTTCACTATCTTGCGGTAGGTCGCGGTCAAGGTCTCGGGCAGGACCTTGGTTTCAGAGAGCACCGGCATGAAATTGGTGTCTCCGTTCCAGCGGGGCACAACGTGGACGTGAAAGTGTCCGGGGTACCCAGCTCCCGCGCACTTGCCCAGATTGGCCCCGATATTGAAGCCATCAGGCCGCATCGCCTTTCTGATCGCGGCTTCGCACCTGCCCACCAGGCGGATCACTTCACAGGCTTCAGCATCCGTCAATCCTTCAACACTCCCGACATGCCTGTACGGAGCTACCATCAGATGACCTGTAGTATAAGGATAACGGTTCATCATCACGAACGCGTGGGTGCCCCTCAAGACTATGAATCTCTTGCCGGCACGACCCTTCCCACCACTCTCGCAGAAAATGCATCCCCCAGCATCGCCCCTCTTTATGTAGGCCATTCTCCAGCCTGCGCTGAGGATCTTCACTCACGACCTCCGGCCGTAGAGCCTTCTGACCAGTGCCAGCTCACGCGGGGTATTGACCCCCAAGAGCTCCGCGGGATCGCCGATCACAAACGCCTCCACACGGCCACCCCCGGCTTTCACGATGTCCAGTGCCTCTGTAATATAGTACTCCATCTGCGAGTTGTCGGCAGTAAGCCTAAACAGACTTTCGGCGAGAGCAGTCGCTTTGAAGCAGTACAAGCCCCCGTTGACTTCCCGCAAGGTGCGAATCCTCTGGTCAGCGTCCCTCTCCTCCACTATCCGCTCGAAGGCGCCCGCAGCGTTACGAACAATCCTGCCGTAACCTGTGGGATCGGCCACGACCGATGTCGCAAAGGTGACGGCATTGGAGTGCTTCCGGTGCTCGGCGACGAGCCGCTTGATGGTCGAAGCCCTGACGAGCGGGGCGTCGCCTGAAAGTACCAGGACGTCCCCCTTGAAACCCTGCAACCAGGGAAGCGCCTGCAGCACAGCGTGGCCCGTGCCACGCTGCACATCCTGGACCACCGTGGCCACCCCAAGCCGCTTGGCAGTAGGGCCGACCTGGGCTCCACCATGACCAATCACTGCCACTGCCTGGCTGACTCCAGCTTTGCGGATCGTGCGGATCACCTGAGTGACCATCGGTTTCCCCCCGACGGTGTGGAGCACCTTGGGGAGATCGCTCTTCATGCGTTTGCCCTCGCCGGCGGCCAAGATCACAGCGACCACGCCACGGCGAAGCGCCGGCCTGACGCCGCCAGCCGCGACCTCGATAGCAATATTGTCTATCAGGCGGGTCCTACCTACCCAGGCTGCCACCAGGACTCTCACCGCCCGTGTGATGCGAAGCACAGGCTTGAGCGTCCGTGGCTCCACCACGGCCGCATAGTCGACCTTGGTCACGCCAGCGCCGACCAAGAGCGAGGTGACGCTGTCCGTGACAACCTTCGCACGCCGCTCACCGCCCGTTATCATCAGCTTGGCGAGCTCCAGTGACCTGAAGAGCGAGGTGGCGATTCTGCGCTCGTGCTTCGACAGATAAGCATTTCGGGAGCTCAGGGCCAAGCCATCCTTGTCCCTGACCGTGGGGAGCCCGACTATTCGCACCGGGACAGCCAAGTCATCAACCAACCGCCTGATCACTATCAGCTGCTGATAGTCCTTTTCGCCGAAGAATGCAGCATCGGGCATCACAGCGATCAAGAGCTTGAGCACGACCAGAGCGACGCCATCAAAATGCCCGGGCCGGCTTTCACCGCAGAAGGCGGTTCTGAGCCCCTCGACCCGGACTGAGGTGCTGAATCCCGGCGGGTACATCTCCTCGACGCTGGGACAGAATATCAGGTCGCACCCCGCTCGCCCAAGCATTGCCCGATCCCTCCCCAGATCCCTGGGGTAGCGCTGGTAGTCTTCAGTCGGGCCGAATTGCTTGGGGTTGACGAAGATGCTCACCACCACCAGATCGGAAACCCGGCTCGCTTCGCGGACCAGGCTGAGGTGGCCCTCATGCAGGTAGCCCATCGTGGGGACGAAGCCGATCCGCTTGCCCTTGCGTCTCGCCGCGGCGACCGCGCGCCTCAGGGCCTCAATCTTTCTTACGATCTTGGGCATCGTCGTAGCTTTCGTCCATCGAGGGAAAGGCGCCGTTCTTGACGTCTTTGACATAAGCCGAGAAGGCTCCCTCGATCAGGGCCCCGAGGTCGGCGTACTTTCTCACGAACTTGGGAGCATAACCTTCATAGAGCCCAAGGAGATCATGGCCCACCAGCACCTGGCCATCGCAGTTAGGCCCGGCGCCTATCCCAATCGTCGGTATGGTGAGGTGAGCAGTGATCTCCGCAGCTAGTTTCCAGGGGATGCCCTCAAGCACCACCGAGAAGCACCCCGCTTCTTCGAGGGCAATCGCATCTTCCAGGATGGCCGCGCGCCCGCCCTCGCTTCGGCCCTGAACCTTGTAGCCGCCGAACTTGCGTATGGCCTGCGGCGTCAAGCCGACATGGCCCATCACAGGTATCTTGGCATTGGTCATCGCTCGGACGGTTTCGGCGATGCACTTGCCGCCTTCGATCTTGACGGCCTCAGCACCGCCTTCTTTCAGCATCAGCCCGGTGTTCCGGATCGCTTCCTGGGGAGAGACCTGGAATGAGAGGAAAGGCATGTCGGCCACCACCAGGGCAGCCGGGCGGGCCCGGGACACGGCCTTCACATGGCAGATCATCTCGTCCATGGTCACCGGCAGCGTGGTCTCATAGCCGAGCACCACCATCGCGAGCGAGTCGCCCACCAGGATCACATCGATGCCCGCCCGGTCGGCAAGGCGAGCCGTCGGGTAGTCGTAGATTGAGATGGCGGCGATCTTCTCACCCTTCCGCTTCATCGCAACCAACCCGGGAACCGTCACTTTCTTGAGTTCCACGCTACTTAGATCCTCCCCTGTAATAGACTGTACCCTTCTTGTGGCCGTTGATCACTTCCAACAAGCTCTCCACGTGCAGAGGATTGCTGACAAGATCCAGCGAGTCGGTGTTGGCTATCACGAGCGGCGTGTCGTCATAGTGAAAGAAGAAGTAGTTGTAGGCATTGTTCAGCGTTTCGATATAGTCTTGAGGCATGTTGCGCTCGTAGGGTCTGCCGCGCCGGTTGATGCGCTCCATCAGCACGCTGGGACTGGCCTGCAGATAGACCACCACGTCCGGCTTCACAATGTCGCGCTCCAAGATCTTGACCAATCTCTCGTACAGCGCCAGTTCGTCGTCATTGAGGTTGATGTAGGCGAATATCCGGTCCTTGGAGAAGATATAGTCGCTGACCACCTTCTGTTTGAAGAGGCTTGCCTGAGCAAGCTCGGTCTGCTGCCGGTACCGAGACAACAGGAAGAAGATCTGGGTCTGAAAGGCATAGCCGCGCATGTCGTCATAGAACTTCTCGAGGAAGGGATTCTCCTCCACCTCCTCGAGCTGGGGCTGCGCCCCTAGCCTGTCGGCCAGCAGGGCGGCCAGGGTGGTCTTGCCGACCCCGATCACGCCCTCGATCGCTATATAGCTGGGTTGGTCCAAGACGACCCTCCGCTTCTACCCACGGTCTCCATGAATGACGAAACCTTGACCCCCGTTTCAGGATGGATCAGATCCGGCGCTATCTCGGCCAGCGGGACCAAAACAAAGGCCCGTTTGCAGAGGTAGGGGTGCGGGATCACCAGATCATCTTCTCTCACAACCTCGTTACCGTAAAGCAGGATGTCAATATCTATCGCCCGCGGGCCCCAACGCGGCCCCGGGCGCCGCCCCAGGTCTTGCTCGATTCCTTTGGCACGGCGCAAGAGCTCCCGGGGATCGAGATGGGTCTCCACCTCAGCCACAGCATTGACGAAGTCACCCTGGTCCAGCCGGCCCCAGGGGCTTGTCAGATAGAGGCTGGACAACCGCCTGAGGACGATATCGCCCCGCGAAACCAGACAGGCAGCTGCCCGGGCTATCATGCCGGCCCGGTCCGCCATGTTGCTGCCCAACCCCAAGTAGCAAATCACCAAGCGCCTTACCCCACGAGATCCCTTCTTATCTCGACTTCCACCGAAGCCACCCGGGTCGATATGGGCAGATTCATCTTCCTGACGCGGACCACCACCGCAGAGGGAGCGAACTTGGCCAGCACCTTCCGGGCAATCTCCTCCGCCAAGCTCTCGAGCAGCAGAAACTCCTCCTCACCCGCGACCTTCTCGATCAGGTTCGCGACGTCCTCGTAGTTCACAGTCTTCCTTATGTCATCCTTCGCCGCGGCACCTCTCAGATCAAGGTGGAGCTCGACGTCAATCGCGAGCCGCTGACCCACTTTGCGTTCGGCTTCGTCGACACCGTGATGCCCAAGGACATTTATGCCCTGGATGGTGATGCGGTCAGGGTGATTCACTCGCTCCACAGCTTCGCCACCTCTTGGAACCGTTCGCCGGCGACCTTGACCCGGGAGGTCGGGCAGGTGATCGAGATTCGGAAATAGCCCTCGCCGCCTTCCCCAAAGCCCACGCCGGGAGCAACCAAGATACCCGCTTTCTCAAGCAAGACCTTGGCAAACTCCATCGATTTCATGCTCCCAGGGACCCTGGCCCAGATGTAAAGCGTGGCCGGGGAGACATGGCAGCCGATGCCGCACGCTTCAAGACCTCGGCAGATCAAGGCTCGCCTGACGCCGTATTCCTCCAGGGTTGAGGCCAACGACGGCCAGCCGCCCTCGAGCGCCGCGATCGACGCCATCAGCACGGGCCCGAATACATTGGAATCAAGGTTGGACTTGAGCGTTCGCAGCGAACTTATGAGATCGGCCTGCCCGGCCACAAAGCCCACCCGCCAGCCAGCCATATTGAAGGTCTTGGAGAAGGAATGGAATTCGACGGCAACGTCTCTGGCCCCAGGCGCAGCCAGGATGCTGGGCGATGCGTAGCCATCAAAGGCGATCTCCGAATAGGCGGCATCGCTGGCGATGTAGGTACCTGCGCCCATGGCCCATTCCACCAGACCCCGGTAGAAGCTGGGGGTGGCGACGGCCGACGTCGGGTTGTTCGGGTAATTGACGAAGACCAGCTTCGCCGTCTTGCCCTCGAGGGCGCCCAGGTCGGGAAGAAAGCCGTGATTCTCCCGCAGCCGGATCCATTCGACCTTGCCCCCGGCAAAGCACACCCCTCGCGAGTAAACCGGGTAGCCAGGGTCGGGAACCAGGGCCGTCTCGCCCGGATCGAGCACCGCAAGCGGCAGATGTGCCAAGCCCTCCTTGGTGCCGATCACGGGAAAGACCTCTCCCGCCGGGTCGAGCTCCACCCCGAAGCGTCGCTTCATCCAGGCAGCAGCGGCCTCGTTGAACCTCTCGATCACCCATTGGGGGGTGTAGCAATGGAGCCGGGGATCACCGGCGTACTTGCGCAGGGCCTCGACCGCTTGTGGTGGGGCCCCAAGATCAGGATCGCCGATCGAGAGATCGACTACATCTATGCCCCTCGCCTCAGTGGCGTGCCTCAGCCGCACCAGCTCTTCGAAAAGGTAAGCCGGCAGAGCCCTGAGCCTCGAGGACCTTGCCTCGCTTGGCACAATCACGGCTTGGCTTTCTCCATAAAGACCTTCAGGAAGTCGATCGGAATCGGGAAAAGCGTGGTCGAGTTGTTCTCGGTGGCCACTTCCCTCAAGGTCTGGAGATACCTGAGCTGGACTGCCACAGGGTAGTCCTGGATCACCTTGGCGGCTTCCATCAGCTTCTCAGCTGCCTGCTGTTCGCCGAGGGCATTGATCACCTTGGCCCGGCGCTCGCGCTCGGCCTCAGCCTGCTTGGCCATCGCCCGCTTCATTTCCTCGGGCAGATCGACGTGCTTGACCTCGACATTGGCCACCTTTATGCCCCATGGCTCAGTGTGCTTGTCCAAGATCGTCTGCAATTCCGCGTTTATCTTTTCGCGGTTGGCCAAGAGATCATCCAGCTCGGCCTGACCGAGGACGCTCCTCAGCGTGGTCTGAGAGAGCTGCGAGGTCGCATACATGTAGTCCTCAACCTCGGTCACTGCCTTGTTGGGATCTATCACTCTGAAATAAACCACAGCGTTGACCTTGACCGAAACGTTGTCGCGGGTAATCACGTCCTGGGGCGGCACATCGTGCACGATCATCCGCAGGCTGACCTTGACTGGGCGATCCACGATCGGGATCAACAGGATTATGCCCGGCCCCTTGCCGCCTATCAGGCGTCCCAGCCTGAAGATCACGGCGCGCTCATACTCGCGGTAAACCCTTATCGCGTTAGCCAGAATGAAAAGCAGCACGAACGCCACAACGATGATCGCCATCATCTTAAGCCCCCCTTTCGGGTTCGGTGCCGGAACCCGCTCGCCTCACCTGAGGCCTCAGACCTTCGATCGAAACCACCTGAATCTCGTCTCCCTTGGCAATCTTCTCGACGCTAGATACCGTCCACAGCTCGCCATGAATGAAGGCTTGCCCCGTCAGGTCAATGTCAGTCTGGGCAACGCCGATCTCACCAACCAGTCCCTCCCGACCCGTGGTCGGCTTCCGGAGCTGAGCTCTCAAGCCCGCTCCTACGGCGAAAACGAAGAAGGCAGCAGTCGTCAGCACCGCTGGGATTATCACCCGGTAGGATATTCGGAGGAAGGGACCTGGCGACTCAATAAGCATCAACGAACCCAAGAACATCGATACGATACCCCCTATGGTCAGGAGCCCGGCGCTGTGCACCTTGATTTCAGCCACGAACATGCCGAGCGCGAGCAGAATCAAGAGCAGCCCCGCGTAGTTGATGGGTAACATCTGGAAGGAGAAGAAGGC
>DATKKY010000246.1:0-3809 GCA_035542695.1 bacterium
TGGCAGGATAAGCGAGGAGAAGGGTCTCCTTCACCTGGTGAGGTGTTTCCCGAAGGTGCTCGAGCAGGTGCCGGGAGCGAGGCTGCGAATCGGGGGTGTGGCTTTTACGGCGCGAGGAGAAGCTTATCTGAAACTGGTCGAGGGCGAGATAACCGCCCTCGGCCTTACAGGCAACCTCGAATTTGTCGGCGAGGTCACTGACGCCAGGACCTTTCTGGAGGAAGCGGACGTGGTTGCCTTGCCCTCCGAGAAGGAGGGCCTGGGCCAGGTGATGCTCGAAGCGATGGCCATGGGCAAGGCGCTCGCCAGCTTTGCAAGCGGGGGACCGACAGAGGTGATTTCCGACCAGGAGAACGGCCTGATCGTTCCCGTTGGAGACACGGCCGGACTTGCTGCGGCGATCGCGCGGCTTCTCAAAGATCCCCTTCTGGCGAAGAGACTTGGTCTGGCTGCGCGGCGGACCGTGGTTGATAGCTATTCAAGCGAGAAACTGACACCGCAGCTGGCCGACATTTACTCTGACATCTGCCCGCGGTCCGGTCTGGAGTGAGCCCGCGCCGGCAGATCTTGGCTTGGAGTTGCAGCGCGCGCCCTGACGAAGGCGGGAAGGCAAGCAATGACCAAGGGCAGGAGCCCTCACAGAATCCTCTACGTCGAACACATGGCGGAGATAGGAGGGGGCCAGGTCTACCTGGTCGAGCTTCTCAAGAAACTAGACAGAGCTAGATTCGAGCCGGTGGTCACGCTGGTGGCACGCGGTGACCTCTGGGATCGGGTTGCTGCAACGGGCGCGAAGACCGAGATGCTAGACATACGCCGGATACGGCGCCGGCATCCCGGAGTTGCCTTCGGCAGTCTCGCCCGGCTTTCCAGAATCATCAAGCAGCATCGCATCGAACTGGTCCACGTGAATTCCCAGAAGGCCCTGCTCTTTGCCCTGCCTGCCGGCCTGATCGCAAGAATCCCGGTGGTCTGGCACTGCCACGTCGATCGGGATTTCGGGAAGCTCTACGATGTTATCGGGAGCCTCTTCTCGTCCGTGATCATAACCAACTCGCAGTACGTCAGTGCCAGGTTCGACGGTTTGCCTCGCGCTCGCAAGAAGCTTAGGCTTGTCTATAATGGCATCGACACCGCCCGAATAAGACCGCGGGCAGGGGGTGGGATCAGGAGGGAGCTCGGCATCTCCGAGGGATGCTTGCTGGTCGGAACCTTCGGGCGGCTTCAGGAAGAGAAAGGCATGCAGTATTTGGTCGAAGCTGCGCCGCGCATTGCCGGGCAGATTCCCCAGGTCCACTTTCTCGTCGTCGGAGGAACGTTCGATCCCGCCGATGGTTACCAGGATCACCTGAGATCCCTGGCTCGCGCCACGGGCCTTGCCTCGCGCATAAACTTTGCCGGTTTCCGTTCGGACATTGTTGACTGTATTGCCGCGATGGACATAGTGGTGATTCCCTCCCTGAGGGAAGGTCTTCCGCTTGCTGTCGCTGAGGCCATGGCCATGGAGAAGCCCATAGTTGCCACCTCAGTCGGTGGGATTGGGGAGATGATCGAGGATGGCCGGAGCGGTATCCTGGTTGCCTCCCGAGACGCCCAGATGATTGCGGACGGGGTCGTGAAGCTCGCCCGGGACCCGGAACTTGCGTCCCGGCTGGGCAAGGCTGCCCGGGTGACGGCTGAAGCCAAGTTCGACCTCAGGGCCCACGTTGACAAGATCCAGAGCATTTATGAAGAGGTGCTCGGCTGACCATGGCACGGATCGCCTTCACTCGCAATCGCGCGGTGTATGTGATTGCCTCCGCGCTGGTGAGGTCGCTGTTTCCGGTGAGGCGGAAGTGCGCGCTCGCGGAGGCCCGGAAGATTCTGGTGATCGGCAGCGGAGGGGTTGGCGACATAGTGATGAAAACGCCGCTGTTTGATTATCTCCGGCGCGCCTTTCCCCAGGCCGAGATCACGTTCTTCACTTCCTCGGGCCCGGAATGCCGGATAATCCAGGGGCACCCAAGTATTGATCGCATCGTGACGCTTGCAGGCAGGGAAGGCCTGACGCCTCGTCACCTCGGCCAGGTCTTCGAATGGCACAGGAAGCTCAGGGCCGAGAGATTCGACATGGTCCTGACCACCCACCAGGGCGTAAGGTTTCGAGGGGCCTTCTTCTCTTACCTGCTGGGAGCGCCGATCCGAGTAGGGTTCGATAAGGGCGGCCGGGGGGCCCTCCACAACTACCGCGTTCCGGTCCGTGACGCCGATGACCGACATGCGACCGACTGGAACCTTGATCTTGCCAGAGCCATCGGCATCAAAGTCGAAAAGGCCGAACTGACGATTGCGCTCTCCAGCGAGGACCGCGCCTTCGCATCCGCGTTTCTGAGGGAAAGGCGAGCGGATGAGGATGTGCTGCTGGCCGGGATCTTCCCGGGCTCGAAACGCATATCGCGGTTGTGGCCGGCAGATAGGTTTGCGGCCGTAGCCGACGCGCTCTCGGATCGCTACCGTGCGCGCGTTATCCTGCTGGGCGGAGAACGGGAGCGAGGCATCGTGGAGGCCATCAAGGGCGCAATGCATCACGAGCCGATCATAGCGATCGGGCAGGACATAAGGCAGACTGCAGCTTTGATCGAGCGGTGCGGGCTCATGATCTCGACCGACAGCGGCCCGATGCACGTCGCTGTGGCGGTCAAGACGCCGGTAGTTGCACTCTTCGGCCCGGAGACTCCAGTCAGGGTCAGGCCCTACACCGAGCGCGCCGCGGTGGTGATGCACCCGACACCCTGTTCGCCCTGTCATGATTACGGCTGCAGGCTTGGCACCATGGCCTGCATGGATGCCATAAGCGTCGAGGATGTCCTGAGAGCAGTTGAAGCGAATTCAATTTCGTGGGGCCTTGAGCGCTGGCGTCCAACGGCGGCGCGGTAGATCGCTTCCACCAGTGCCCGGCGTCCTCCGTGCAGGCCCTTTCCGCTTGACCCTTCACCGCAAGGCCAGTAATATGATGTAGCGCTGCCTTCAATTACCCACGCGAGAGTGGCGGAACTGGCAGACGCGCTGGACTTAGGATCCAGTGAGGCGACTCGTGGGGGTTCAAATCCCCCCTCTCGCACCAGGCAAGGAGCTCCGGAGAATATGGCGAGCAATGCAGCAGATTATCTAAAAGACGTGAAGAGCCCCGCTTCGCTCAAGCGGGTGCTCGAGTTCGAGGTGCCGCGGGAGAGGGTCGAGGACGAGATCACGGGCATCATCGAGGGCATACGGCGGGACGTGACTCTGCCGGGTTTCCGCAAGGGCAAGGCGCCGCTGGATGTGGTGCGAGCCCGGTTCGGCGGGACTGCCCGCAAAGAAGCTATGGAGCAGCTGATCCCCGAGGCCTATGGAGCAGCTCTTGAGAAGCTGGCTTTGAGGCCCGCGCTGCCTCCCGAGATCAGTTCGCTCAACTACGGAGACGAAGGGCCTTTCTCGTTTCATATTGCGATCGAGCTCTATCCGGTCATGGACCTCAAGCCTTACAAGGGCCTCCAGGTGAAAAAGGAGTCACGAGCAGTCCAGGACGCCGACATCGAACGTGAGACCGAGAACTTGCGCGAGCGCGTCGCGAATTACATCCCGGTAGAAACCGGGGCCGAGACCAAGCACATAGCGGTGCTGGACTACTGGCGGATAGGAGACGATGGCGAGCCCGTGAAATCCAGCCGAGTGGCCAACTACCCGGTGGAGATCGGTTCGGGGCGGCTGGTCAAGGAATTCGATGCCGGCCTGCTCGGTGCCAAGCCCGGTGACTCGAAGACCATCGAGGTGACCTATCAGGATGATTG
>DATKKY010000247.1:0-3741 GCA_035542695.1 bacterium
ACGGGCGCAGCTATCTTGAAAGCCTGCGCATCGGCCTTTGGACCTATTCCCGAGATGACGGTCCGAGCGGTGGGCTACGGTGCAGGAACGCGTGACCTAGAGGGTCTCCCAAATGTGATGCGCTTGGTGGTGGGGGAGACACCGGCTACGCCTGGTGGCCCGGGGTCCGGCCGCGAGCTTGACCGCGCGACACTTCTCCAAACCAACATTGATGATATGAATCCGCAGTTCTTTTCCCACATCTACGACGATCTGTTTGCCGCCGGCGCGCTTGACGTCTGGGTTGAGTCGGTGCTTATGAAAAAAAGCCGGCCTGGGTTTGTGATCAGCGTGCTGGCCGAAACCGCGCGGGTGCCGGGCCTGGTGGACGTGATGTTCCGCGAGACCACGACTTCGGGCCTCAGGCTCCAGGACATCGCGCGTGTCAAGCTCCCCCGGCGGGTGATCGAAGTCGCCACCCGCTTCGGCAAGATCAAGGTCAAGGTGTTCACCCTCGAGGGGGGCGAACGCTGCGCGCCCGAATACGAAGATTGCTTGAGGAGTGCCCGCAGCCACGGTGTCACCGTGAGCGAAGTCATGGAGGAGACCCAGCATGTTTTCCGCCAGATGCACGGGTCCGGCCAGTAGGCTTCCCTGGAGGGGAAGTGCCGGACACTGGTTGCTGGCGATTGTGCTCGCGGCGCTCCTCGTGCTCTCCTGCCACAAGCCTCCGGCTTACAAGGAAGTGGTCGCCGTCAAGGAGGGTTATACCCACGTGATTGCCCAGGGGGAGACCCTTGAGTCGATTGCCGAGAAGTACTATGGCGATGCCAAACTCGGCCGGGCGCTGGGCGAGTACAACAAGTTGGATCCCCTGCGGCCGCTTGAGCCCGGTGTGACGCTCTTGATTCCCTTCGACACGACCGAGCTTGAGAAGATCACCAAGGTCAACGAAGGGTACGTTTCCTATAACCGGGGCACGATGCTGGCGCGGACCGGCCAGTACGAACAAGCGATTCCCTATCTTGAGAAGGCCGTCGAGACCGACCCGTCCAATGCCGATGCCTGGTTCAACCTCGGTGTGACCTATGAGAAGATGGGCCGCTTGGACAAGGCCCTGCCGGTCCTGGAGCGCCTGACCGGCGCCCGCCCAGCTGAGAAGACCTATCAATATAGCTACGGGTCAGTCTTGAGGAAGCTCAACCGCAAGAAGGATGCGCTGGGTGCCTTCAAAGCGGCCATCAAGCTGGACGACAAGTACAAAGAGGCCCAGTACGCTCTTGCGCTGACTTACGAGGATCTTGGCAAGACCAACCAGGCCCGGGATGCGTGGCAGCGCTATCTGGAGCTTGACCCGGATTCAGCGTGGGGCGAGGAAGCGCGAATCCACCTTGATAGCCTCGGCGGCCGATAGCCGGTCGCGATGGCGATAACCTCCCGGAAGGCGAACCTTGAGGTAGCAGCATCTTGATCGAAGCCCAACATGTGGGATTTGCCTATCCAGGTTGCCCCGATGTCCTCCGCGATGTGACCGTCTCTCTGGAAAGGGGCGGGCGCCTTGCGGTGGTCGGTGAGAACGGCAGCGGCAAGACTACGTTGGCGCGGCTGCTGTGCGGATTGGTGGAGCCCACGGCGGGCACGGTGCGGGTGGACGGCCGGGATACATGCGACCCGGCAGCCATCTATGAGATCAGGCGGCGAGTGGGATTGGTGTTTCAGGACCCTGAGGACCAGATCGTCGAGACGACGGTTGAGCGCGAAGTGGCTTTCGGGCCCCGCAATCTGGGCCTCAGCCTGGATGAAGTTGACCGCCGGGTGCGCGAAGCGCTCGCCACTTTCGGCATCAACGGCCTGGCCAAGCGGCCGTGTCATCTGCTTTCGGCCGGGGAGAAGCAGCTTGTGGCTGTGGCGTCGGTATTTGTGATGCAGCCGGAGTACATAATCCTGGACGAGTCAACTTCGCTCCTGGATGGGCGGTCAAGGCGCGCCCTCGCGGCGGCGATCGAGCGCCTGCTCCACGAGACCGGCGCGGGGCTCATCTTCATCTCGATGCGGCTCGAGGACATCTGGACCTGTGACAGCGTGGTGTTCCTCCGCGACGGTCTCGTGGACTTTCGAGGGAGCCGGGCGGACTTTCTGCGGCACCTCGTGGCGCTGGGGATGCCCCTCGGCGGTCTGGGCCTCTTGGCCACCAAACTGGAGGAGGCCGTGCCCGGCTTCCTCCAGGCGCTCGATCGCCGTCCGCTCAGCAGTGAATCGCTGGCCGGAGTGCTCGAGCAGCTCGCGCGCCGTGGTTCCGGCACCGGCGGTTTGGGGGACCGAAGCGCCGGCGCCGAGGGGGGTGCGGTGTGCCCATAGTCCTCCGCGATCTTGCGTTCTCGTACCCGGATCAGCCCGTAATCCGCAGCGCCAGCGCAACCTTCGATGATGCCTTGGTCCACCTCGTGCTTGGGGCCACCGGCTCGGGCAAGACGACCTTGGCCTTGATGCTGGTGGGGCTGGTGAAACCAAGCGCCGGCACTGTGGCCATCGACGGCTGTGATCCAGCCTCGGACCAGTTCGATCGTTCCAGGCTCCAGCTGGCCTTTCAGTTTCCGGAGGTCCAGATTTTCGAATCCAGCGTTGAGCGTGAGATCGAATACGGGCTCTGCAACTTCGCTGTGGCGCCCGAGGAGATCACCGAGCGACGGGACTGGGCAGTTGACTGTGTTGGCTTGCCGCGCGCGCTGCTCGCCCGCGAGCCCTCGGGTCTAAGTTTCGGCGAGCGCCGCAAGGTAGCCCTGGCCAGCGTGATTGCGCTCAGGCCGAAGTACCTCATTCTTGATGAACCTCTCGCCGGGCTTGACTGGCGCGGACGGCGGAACCTGGTCACCACTGTCCTCAAACTCAAAGCTGAGGGCGTTGCAACACTCGTGTTCACGCACGAGGCGGATCTTGTGGGTGAGATGGGCGACACGGTCTCAATCGTGGCTGAGGGAGGTCTTTCCGGGCCGATGCCCGTCGGAACTTTCTTGAGCTCGGGTCTTGACTTCTTGCCCGAGCCTGTAGATGTTCTTCATAGACTTAGAGCGACTGGCTACGTGTTACCGGGCGGGTCGCCTCAAGTCGAGGAGATAGCCTCCGCGATCGTGGCAGGTCTAGGCCTGATGCGGGGGCCGCGGTGATCCGGCTGGAACTTTCCGTGCCGGGCCGCGTTAAATCATCGTCTGTCCGACATTGGGTGGGGTCGACCGCTGGCAACACCATCAAAGAGGGCGTAACGGACCTTCGAGACACCCGGCCCCACCCTAATTCTTTATCTACCAATCACTTATCTCGCCGCAGGTGCTACTGGGCCCCTTGGGCCCCTTGAGTCGCGCCGAACGGCGCCGAATCCCACCGAGATCCCTCGACGCGCCTCGGCCAAGCGGCGCGCAGCAAACCTCGAGATTTAGCTTGCCATAGTTTAGGGTCAGCGGTAGCTTGCTTGCGGTCTCCTTTAAACTAGTTCAGCGAAACTAGTAAGGAGGGAAAGTGAAGCAAGCCGAAAAACCGAAAGCCAGCACCCCGCTGGCCTTTTTTTCTGCTCCAGACCGTGTGCCACCCCGTGACCGAGCTCGCTCCCGCTCAGGAGGGCCTCATGGTACTTAAGGACAAGGCTCAGATAATGGATGCGGATGATATCGCCCGCGCCCTGACCCGCATCGCCCACGAGATCTTGGAAAAGAACCGCGGCGCCCGCGACGTGATCCTGGTAGGTATACGCACGCGAGGGGCGCCGCT
>DATKKY010000248.1:0-17959 GCA_035542695.1 bacterium
CGCTGGTGGCGGCCCTGTTCCTGGCCGTCCCGGGGACCATAGTTCACTACCAGCTTGGGCACATCGACCTTGGCCTCGCATCCTACTTGGCGCTGGGAGCTGCGCCGATGGCCTACTTCGGGGCCCGTCTGGGTCTTGCGCTGCAAAAGCGCCATGCGAAGTGGATCTTCGCCGCGTTCCTGCTGGCTTTCGGGCTGTTCTTCCTTATCCGGACGTTCTACCGCGCTGAGCTTTACGGGTGGTTCACTTAGACCATGTTGCTATCAGTCCTCATCGTCAATTTCAGAACAGGGAGCATGACGTCGGAGTGCGTAGCATCGTTCAAGCGCTCGCTCCAGGGCTGCGAGCACGAGATCATCGTGATCGACAACCGCTCGGAGGATGATTCGGTCGAGACGTTGCGGCGCGACCATCCCGACATCAAGGTGATCGATGCCAGTGCTAATCGGGGCTACGGGGCAGCCATCAATCTTGGGGCAGGCTTGGCCGCGGGGGATTATCTAGTGATCTCCAATTCGGACATTCTCGCGGGTGAGGCCTTTGCCGACCAGCTCGAGAGATTCTATCGGGACCAGGGGGTGGGGATCCTGGGCATAAGGCTCACCAGGCCTGACGGCAGCGTGCAGCCAAGTTACGGGTACTTCCCGAGCCCGCTTGAAATTGTGCTAAGTGAGATAAGCCCCCTCAACCGCATTCGGCACCGACACTTCAATCTGTACGCCGCCACCGATGTAGCTCACCCACGGACACGGCAAGTGGATTGGGTCACCGGGGCCTTGATGTTTATTTCGAGGACCAACTTCAATCGGATCGGCGGGTTCGACGAGCGTTTCTTCATGTACTATGAGGACGTTGACTTCTCGAGGAGGGCGCGTGACTTGGGACTCGCGACTTTCTTTGTCGCTGAGTGCTCGGCGGTCCACCGCCACTGCGGAACATCGGCGGCCTTGCCCAAACTCGATTACAACATTCACAAGGTGGAAGAGCGACGAAGTGCCTTGCTCTATCTTGAGAAGCACCATCCGCGGCAGCTCCGAACCGTGGCCGCCTTGCTGGAGGCGAACTTTGGCTGGACGCTGGCCGGGCTCTCCCTCAAGTATTACGCTCTGGCCTTTTCCGCATCGAGGAGGAAGCGGAACCGGTACAAGGTCGAAACCTACCGGAGGCTGGTGGCGCTCGCCCGGAACGCCCGGCGCGCCGGCACAACTTGGGTTAGCAGTTGACAATGACGGCGCCAATCGGATATAATGCGCTCAAATCTCGCCCTGCGCCGCGCGGGGGGCGCGACTAACCGTAGTTGTCACATCGCAGGTAGCCACCTCAACGAGGGAGGTTCCTATGGCTTAGTTGGCTGGCCAAAGCCAGCAATGGGCGAGTTTCATCAGAAAGGCAGACGATCCACGAACGAGAGATTGTTCAGGACCTCAAGTGAGAGGAGTTTGACATGAACCGTTCTCTTCGTTGGCTGCTAATTGCTGGATTGGCGGCGGCCGCCTTGATTGGCGGCTGCTCCGATCGACCGCTTACCCCCAATCCGGTATCCACCGCTCGCGCCCCACTAATCAACACGGCCCCAGACGCGGAATACGTTGACGGCGCGTACATCGTTGTGTTCAGGAACAACGTCTCGCAGGTTGAAGCCAGTATCGATGATGTAGCTGAGACGCAGGGCTTCGTGCCAGAGCATCGCTACATGCATGCCCTCAGGGGATTCTCGGGCAGGCTCACCGATGCCCAGGTTGACGCTCTGCGGAACGACCCGCGGGTTGCCTACATCGAGCAGGATCAGATGGCGCACATAGTCACCACGCAGACGGGCGCCACTTGGGGAATTGACCGGATTGATCAGACCTCGCTGCCCCTGAGCGGCACTTACACTTACAACTACACCGGCGCGGGCGTTGATGTTTACGTTATCGACACCGGCATTCGCCTGACCCACAGCGACTTTGGCGGACGGGCGCATACCGGTTACGATGCTGTGACAAGCGGCGGTACTGCTTCCGACGGCAACGGCCATGGCACCCATGTGTCAGGCACGATCGGCGGCGCGACGTACGGCGTTGCCAAGGGCGTGACCCTCTATGCAGTCCGAGTGCTCGACAACAGCGGCTCGGGGACGTATTCCCAGGTGATCGCGGGCGTTGACTGGGTTACCGCCAACCATTCGGCTAGCCGCCCTTCGGTTGCCAATATGTCTCTCGGCGGCAGCGCCTCGACAGCGCTCGATACCGCCGTCCAGAATTCAATAGCCAGTGGGGTGACCTACTGCATCGCGGCCGGGAACTCCTACGCGAACGCTGGCAACTACTCGCCAGCTCGCGTAGCAGAGGCGATCACCGTGGGGGCGACCACCAGCTCCGATGGCTTCGCCTCCTATTCCAACTACGGGAGCGTTCTTGACATTCTGGCTCCGGGCTCCAACGTTACCTCGGACTACTACACGTCCGACACGGCGACGGCAACTATGTCTGGCACGTCGATGGCATCTCCGCACGTGACCGGCGCGTGCGCGCTCTATCTCGAGGCCAACCCGACGGCGACTCCGGCTCAGGTTTGTGCCGGCCTCGTGGCGATAGCCACTTCCGGCAAGATCACCAGCGTTCCGAGCGGGACCGTCAACAAGCTGCTCTACACGCTCTCGATTGGCGGCGCCCCTACGGTGCCCTCAGCGCCGGTCCTTGCATCTCCGGCGAATGGCGCGACCTCGGTCGCTCTGCCCCCGACGCTCTCCTGGAACGCGTCCACGGGCGCGACTTCCTACGAGGTGCAAGTCTCGGCGGTATCGAACTTCTCGACCACCGTGTATGACGCCTCCGGCATCACCTCGACTTCGACGAGCGTGTCTGGGCTCGCAAACAGCACCACCTACTACTGGCGCGTGAACGCGACCAACTCGGCTGGCACCAGTGCGTGGTCGAGCGTATGGAGCTTCACCACCGCTTCAAGCTCGGGCACCGCTCCAGCGGCACCGGTGCTGAGCTCGCCTGCCAATGGTGCGACCAATGTGTCGAGAACGCCGACGCTGGTGTGGAACGCTTCGACGGGTGCGACATCCTATCGGGTTCAGGTCTCCACTAGCTCGTCGTTCACAACCCTGACGCAGGACATATCCGGCATCACGACCACGTCGGTGACACTCTCGCAGCTTGGCTCGCGCACGACCTACTATTGGCGCGTGAACGCGACCAATGCTTACGGCACCAGCGCCTGGTCGAGCGTCTGGCATTTCAGGACACGAAGATAGCAGTTCGCTAGCGCCAAGGTGACAGCTAGCGCGTAATGAGCGGGGAAGGCGTCCCGGACTGGGCGCCTTCCCCTTAGCTTTCGCCTCTCGCCAAACGGAGCGCGTTTCATTTCTCTGGGGCTGGCACCGGCCCTCGCGCAAACAAGTTGCGTTACGAGGGGCCGTTTGCTAAGAACTATCAGACACGAGCCGCATGGGGGGTAGGACTATGGCCAAGGAAACGAAGCGGATCATGGTGACAGGCGCAGTCGGCCAGATTGGCTCCGAGCTCACGCTCGCCTTGAGGAAGAGGTACGGCGCCGACAATGTGCTGGCCACCGGACACAAGACCCAACCAACGAAGCAGCTCCTCGAATCTGGCCCATTCGAATTCATCAATGTTGCCAGGCGGGAGACCGTCGAGGAGGTCGTGAGGAAGTACAAGATTGATACCATCTACCACATGTCGGCGATCCTCTCGGCAGTCGGCGAGAAGAACCCTCAGCTCTGCTGGGACGTCAACATGAACGGCACCTACAATATTCTGGAGACCGCCCGCGATCACGAGCTGGTAAGGATCTTCGTGCCGAGCTCGATCGCGGTTTTCGGCCCGGAGACCCCCAGGCACAACACGCCGCAGGATACCATCCTGACGCCCAAGACCATGTACGGGGTGACCAAAGTTGCCGCTGAGCTCCTGTGCGACTACTATGTCAGGCGCTTCAAGGTGGATGCGCGCGGCTGCCGTTACCCCGGCATCATAAGCTATGAAACCCTGCCGGGTGGCGGGACCACCGACTACGCAGTCGCCATCTTCTTCGAAGCCATCAAGAACAAGAAGTACGAGTGCTTCCTTAAGGAAGACACCCGGCTTCCCATGATGTACATGCCGGATTGCCTCAAAGCCACCTTCGACCTGATGGATGCAGACCCCGCGAAGCTCAAGCATCACGCCGACTTCAACGTGACCGCGATGAGTTTCTCAGCGGGGGAGCTGGCCGCCGAGATCAAGAAGCATATCCCGGAGTTCACCTGCACTTACAAGCCCGACTTCCGCCAGGCTATAGCGGACTCTTGGCCGACGTCGCTGGACGATTCGGCGGCCCGCCAGGAGTGGGGTTGGAAGCCCGATTTCGACATGCCGAAGATGGTCAAGGACATGCTCGGAGTGCTTGCTAAACGGTACCAGGAAGGGAAGCTGGGCTACTAGCGTTTCCTGAGCACGCAGACCAGCATGTAGCCGGGAAGCCGGTTGAGCGGGAAGAGGGCAAGGCTCACCGCCTCGACCAGGCCGGCCCAAGCCAGCCTCAAGGCGCGGGACTTCCCGAAGTAGTACTTGAGGAAGTGAAGTTCAGCGAGCGCCCCGGTGCGATACTCGGCAACGACCTCCGCGGGCACCTGGCGGGCAATCCCAGCAAGTGACTCCATGGGGACCTCGTAGCCCGGCTGCCAGGCGCCGTGGCGGTCGGCGTAGGTCTTAGCCCGCAGGTAGATGCGTGCTCGGGCTGATGGCACCGCGATCACCACGCGGCCCTCGGGCCTGGTGACCCGCAGCATCTCAGTGACGCCTTTAATCTGATCCGCCTCTTCGAAGTGCTCGACCACGCCCGCGTTCCAGGTGACATCGAAGCTGTCGTTCTCAAGAGGGAGATCGAGCATCGAACCCTGGATCGTAGTCTCACTGACGCCCGCGCGGGCGAAGACCGCCTTCGAGAACCTCACCGCCTCGGGCGAGATGTCGCACAGCGTGACGGCCGCGCCCCGCTTGGCCAGTGCCAGCGAGACTAGTCCGGTGCCTGAGCCCACCTCGAGGATGCGTTTGCCCTTGGGATCTGGCACTTCGCGGGTGAGGATCGAGAGTACGGTGCGGTAGATCACATCACGAGCCAGGCCAGAGGTCAACCGTCCGGATGTCATACGGTGCTTGGTGCTCCAGATCTCATCCCAGCGTTGGTTCTGTTCCATGGCCTCCCCAACCTATCATCGGCTGCTGCGACCGTCAAGGCGCGACTGGCGCTGGGCGCTTATCGCTCGCACAAGGCGCTCTGGCGTGGTATAATAAGGACCGCCAGACAGAGCAGAGGAGGTTGCGAGCATGAGGTACTTGCTAACGGCAGCGTTTGTCCTGGTATTGGCCGCCTCGGCCTATCCACTTCAGCACAAGGCGATCCAGATGCGGGAGGACTTTGGTGCCGAGCCGATCTATGACTGCTATATGAACTATTACTACTATATTCCTTGCACGCAGTATTCCTGGTTCTGGATGTACACGGGCTGGCATCGCGGAGACATGGTCGGTGCGTGGTTCACAGTCGGCGATCCCAGCATGGGCAGGACCGGTAGCGGATGCCCGCCTTATGCCGTCTGCGACCCGTGCGGGGCGCACCTGCTGGAGCAGTTCCGCGTTCTGGACTTTGCTGGTTACGGGACAGTCTATGACGGTTTGTACACAGTCAACTTCGCGGTGTGGTGCGCGGATCGATATGGTTGCCCGGTGGGCCCGCCAATGTGGCAAAGCGGACCCGAGGAGCTCTGCACAGCGGGGTGGAACTATGTGCCGGTGACTCCGATGCCCTGCCTCAGCTTGTGCTCGACCCAGCAGGTCGGCAATCTCAAGTGTTATCCTCGGTTCCTGATCACGGCGACGATGATCGGGCTTCTTGCAAACTACCCCGCTTGGGGCACTGACAACATCTCGACGCCGCTGATGAGCCGGTGCGCCATGCACGACAACGGCTGTTGCCCCGCCCTTTATCCCAGACCAGCCGTCAGTCACTACCCCACCATGCACTCCGGGTACTACGGCGTGAATTTCTCCAATTGCCCACCAACGTGGCTCTTGGATACCGCGGACACGGTAGGCAATCTCTATGGTTACGTGGAGTTGGCGTGGAGGGTCTACTTGCGGAACACGTACACTCGCACTGAGCCCAGCACCTGGGGCAGCATCAAATCGATATACAAATAGAGGAGGTTGCGAGCATGAGATACTTGCTAATGGTTGCGCTTGTCCTGGTATTGGCCGCCTCGGCCTATCCACTTCAGCACAAGGCGGTCCAGATGCGGGAAGACTTTGGCACCGAGCCCTTGTATGACTGCTACATGAACTATTACTACTACATTCCGTGTCCAACCAACTCGTGGTTCTGGATGATCACGGGTTGGGTGCCCGGACAAGTGATTGGCGAGATGTTCACGGTCGGCGACCCCAGCATGGGCTGGACGGGCGATGTGTGCCCGCCATATGTCAGCTGCAATGCTTGCGAGGCCCACGTTGTACAGCAGTTCCGGATACTGGATTTTGCCGGTTATGGAACCGTCTATCCGGGGCTCTTCACGGTTGGGTTCAACATCTACTGCTGCGACCAGAATGGGTGCCCAGTCGGGCCAAGCCTGTGGTGGAGCGGCCCGAAGGAGTTCTGCACTGCTGGCTGGAATTACGTGACTGTGAGTCCTCCGCTCCCTATTACTTACTGTTATACGCAGCTCAACGGGAACCTAAAGTGCTATCCGCGGATCCTGATCGCCGCTACTACCATGGGCAGTAGTGCCGCGTACCCAGCATGGGGTCTTGATAACATCTCGACGCCGCTCAGCCTAGGCTGCGCCATGCATGACAGGGGTTGCTGCCCGGCGCTCTATCCGAGGCCGCAGGTCAGCCACTACCGCACGATCCACTCTGGCGACTACGGCGTCAATTTCGCCCACTGCCCACCGTTATGGTTCCTTGATGGCAGCGACACGGTCGGCAATGTCTATGGTTACATCGAGCTGGCCTGGCGGCTGTACCTGTACAACATGTACGATGCGACCGAGCCCAGCACGTGGGGCAGCATCAAAGCATTCTACAAGTGACAGCAGGCGGCGGGCGGGGACACCGCCCGCCGATGTGCGCAGATGGCTTACGGCTGTGGCGGCTGTTTACCCCTGAGCGCCGGCCAGTCGGTGAAGGCCAGGTAGTATATCATCACCAGGTTGATCAGCGGGATGATCATCAGAATGGAAAGCGCCGGGGTGAGCCCGGCTTTCTGGAAGATCTTCCAGAACGGGATTATCATGATGATGCCTACAATCAGCATCCACACAAAGCCCATGAACCCCAACATGGCCAACCTCCTTTTCTGTCTTGCCCCCGCATCTCACTGCTAGCTGCGTCCTGACGGCGCGCATGGTAGCCTAGCCGCGGCAGCGTGTCAATAGCGTCGTCTAGGCTCGGCCAGACGGGCCTTGTGGGACGGCACCGTATATGCTATAATCAGGAGACAAAAGCATTTGGCACGAGCCACGAACATCTTTGGGGGGCACATTGGCAAGCTCAAGAAGTGGCTTTCTGGCCTGTCACGCCTCCTCTTGCCCGAGATCAGCTAACAACAGCAAAAACTCACCAAAAGGAGGTTCTGCAATGCGGAGGGGGCTTTTTGCAATACTGCTGCTATCTGCCGCGGGGGTTGTTCTCCTCAGCCCGGGGTTGGCAGGGGCCGAGGTCAGCACTTTCATCTACAATGTCCCGCCGTCCGAGATGCGCACCACAGGTGACCACGTCTACGTTGCGATCCAGGGGTTCGGCTCAAGCACCTCGCCCTACTACCCGGTGGTTCCGACCAAGCGGGTCAATTACGAGATTCCTTACGGGGCGACCAACGTTTCAGTCTCGGTGAGCCCGGGGGGCGAGCAATCACTCGGGTCTTTTCATGACTATCTGATGCGTACGCCGCCGATGCTCCAGGACGATCCCAGCTATAAGCCGCCTGCAGCTCCCAAACAGATTCCCGATGTGAGTCCTGCTGGGTACGCCAAGTATGAGGGCGAGCGGGTCTTTCGCGGGCATCACCTTGTGGAGATCCTGCTGACGCCGGTGCGCTACACCTCGAGTAGCGGAGAGATAACGCAGGTTTCATCGTACATCATCAGCGTCTCCTATTTGATGCCCATGAATCTGGGGGCCTCACAGGCAGCAGCGACCAAGGTGCGGTCGGAGGCCTTTGAGCCCTTGGCCCGCGAGATCATCGAGAACTACCAGGATGTGAACCCGCCGGTGCTCCAGGGCGATGCCGGAACTCCTGGCACGGCCGGAGGCCCGGGTGCGCCCGCGACACTCCATGACCTTTCCAACCCGGCCTATGCGATTATCACCACCTCAACTTATCAGAGCATAGCGCAGACTCTCGCAGACTGGAAAACCAAGAAAGGCACGCCGGCGCAGGTCTATACAGTCTCATGGATAACCAGCAACTACTCGGGATATGACACTCAGGAGAAGATCAGGAACTTCTTGCGGCTGGACGACAGCACGCCGCGCTTCGATTACGTGTTTCTGCTCGGCGACACCAATATCCTTCCCGTCCGCATGTGCAAGTGCGAATACGATGGCGATCTGGTGCCGTGCGATTACTACTACTCCGATGTGGTGGATGGCGCAATCGGCGCTGCTTACGATTGGGATACCGACAACGACCACATCTGGGGCGAGCTGAGCGGTGACCAGATAACCTGGCTTCCGGATACCTATGTGGGGCGCATGGCGACAAGGTCCACTACCGAGGCGACCAATTACGTCAACGCCGTGCTCTCCTACGAGAAGAACCCGCCAGCCGGCACCTGGATGAAGAAGCTGGTCTTTGGTTCGTCGTTCGCCAACTTCATTACGGCCGATTATGGAGCCACCGACATGGCTTGGGTGCCTCAGCTGGTGATGGCCAACCTGCTTGGAGGAACCGGGGTGACCTACGACCGGCTCTATGAGGGCTCCGGCATCTGCCCCAGCAGCTTCACCCGGGACTTCGATCTGAGCGCGACCAACTTCCGTGACCGCGTGGCCCTAGGCTGCGGCATTGCCTTTCCGAGCGGCCACGGCAACTACCTCGGCAATTATCGGACCGTCTGGACCAGCGACACCAACGGCAATGGCTACTGTGACACGGGTGAGACCACGACCTATCCGCTCTGCACCCAGTCGTACAACCCGACCACCGGTTCCAAGCGGCCTTATGTGCTGGTCGGCGCGTGTCTGGCCGGCGAGATGGACCGCACCGAGGCCTGCGAAGGTGACTTCATCATCAACAACTGGGGCATCGGCGCCGTGGCCTCGAGCCGAACCAGTTACTACTGCCTCGAGTGGAACGATCCCGATTGGCCGTGGAACCAGGGGCAGGAATACCGGTGGTGGAGAGAGATATTCACCAACGGCAAGTACCGCATGGGCCAGATCCACGGTGACGGCAAGTATCACTACGTTCAGGATTTCGCGGCGATTGAGGGCGGCGCATACGGTCCGGACCAGGACGATGCGTCAAGAAAGAACATGTTCAGCTCCAATCTCTTCGGCGATCCTGAGCTGCCGATATGGACGGAAGCAGCGGCATCCCTCAGTGTGACCCACAACGCGACGCTGCCCAAGGCGCCGTCAACCTACACGGTGACGGTGCTGTCGGGCGGGAGCCCCCTGGCGGACGCGACGGTGTGTCTGTGGAAGGGGACCGAGGTCTATCTGGTTCAGAATACCAATGGCTCCGGCGTGGCGACCTTCAGCCCATCGCCGACCACAACTGGCACCATGTACGTGACGGTCACCAAGCATAACTACATTCCCTACGAAGGCTCGGCCACGGTTCAGGAAGTGACCGACACCACGCCGCCGACTGTCACGGTCAACGCGCCGAATGGCGGCGAGGTCTGGGCGATCAGCTCGGGCCACAACGTCACCTGGACAGCGACCGACAACGTCGGTGTCACTTCTGTGACCTTGGTGCTCTCCAAAGACGGCGGCAGCGCCTTCCCGGATACCCTGGCCAAGGGCTTGGCCAATAGCGGAACTTATCTCTGGACGGTCCCCACGAGCCCGACAACTACTGCGCGCATCAAGGCGGTCGCCTATGATGCAGCGGGCAACAGCGGCTCGGACATGAGCGACGCCAACTTCCAGATCTTGGATGCGACGGCGCCCACGGCAACCGTCAGCACTCCGAATGGTGGTGAGGTATGGGAGATAGGCACTGCCTATAGCGTGGCTTGGACTGCTACCGACAACATTGCGGTAACCACGGTCACCCTCGTACTCTCGAGAGACGGCGGGGTCACTTTCCCGGATACGCTGGCCAAGGGCGAAGCCAATGATGGCGCCTATTCGTGGACAGTTGGCGGCGCCCGCACGCTGGCCGCGCGCATCAAGGTGATTGCCTACGACGCCGCTGGCAATTCCGGTTCGGACGTGAGCGACGCCGATTTCCAGATCTACGATCCGGCCTCTGGTGTGCCAGCTGGGGACGAGATTCCGGACCATCTGGTGATCGAGGGTACGATGCCGAACCCGTCGAGTGACAGGACCATCGTCAGATTCGGCCTGCCGACTGGCGGCCGGATTGAGATGGCCGTCTTTGACGTGTCGGGCCGCGAGATCGCGAGCCTTGCTGATGGTCAGTACCCGGCCGGTTACCATGAGGCAGAATGGAGGAGCGGCTCACGTAGCGGCATCTACTTTGTGCAGCTCAGGCTCGGCGGAGAGCGAGTCACTCACAAGATCGTGATTTCGAGATAACGCTCAGGATAGGCGGCCCCGCAGTACGTTGCTGTGGGGCCGCAGTGTATCTATCGGAATCAGCCTTCACTCGCTCCGGGTGTGCCCTTGGCGCCGGAGAAGCCTGTTCGGTCCTCGTTGCTCGCCTCCACCATTTTCGCTTGACCGCGGGGCGGTGTTTCCTACAATCGCCTGTGGCCGGACGGCCAGGAGGTAAATCATGAACGATGTGGAGCGGAACCCCTCTGAGGAGCTGCTGAAGCAGCTGTGTTACCGTGCGGGAGCCAGCGCGGGTTGGATGAAGTTCCTCGGTGTGCTTTCGATCGTGCAGGGTGTCTTTCTTGTCTTCACGCTCTGGGGCATCCTCTTGTGCTGGCTTCCGATTTGGGTCGGCCTGATTCTCTATCGCGCAGCCGGCGACGCCGACATGGCATCCAAAGGCGGTCCCCAGAGCCTCGACAGCTTCCTGCAGCGGATCAATCGCTACTTCCTGATCCAGGGCGTGTTGACCCTGATCGGCATCATCGTAGCTATCATTGTGGTCATGGTGGTAGGGATGGCGGTCTTCATGCACCTGGGCAGCTACCTGCAGCGATAGGCCGGCCGCCTGCCTCGCTTGGGGTGTTCGGGCCTCGTCGCCGGTAGCCCTTCAGTTGAAACTTCACGCCTTCCGGGCTATCCGGCTACCTCGGCCCCAATGCGTGATGGCTCGCTTCGCCCTCCCGGACTATCCCCGCTGGCCGCTCGCCAGAATTGCGTTAAAGAGCAGCTTGTAGGTCGAATACGTCTGGGCACGGTGAATGGGATCGAAGCCGAAGATCAGCACCGTGCCCTTGCCATAACCGAGCTTCACCACCGCCGGCATGCCCGCGATCATGTCGGCGCCATTGATCCAACCGCTCATCAGGAGGTCATGGTCGGCGTACCTGGCAACCACTGCCCGCGCGAACTTGCCGTAGGGGACGCGGGTCGAGAAAGCCGCCGAGTAGAAGAACAAGCATGGAGTCTCCGCATCGAGGCCCCAGCATATCTCGCTCGATGGATCGGTGGCGAGCTTGAGGATGGCACCGGGGCAACTGAAGGCATGTTCCTTGACGTCCTTTAAGATGTTGCGCGCCGGCAGTTCGAAGGAGGCGAGAGCGAAGTCGCACGACGATCCGGAGGCCACGAGAGTGCCGCCCTCATCGAGGAAGGCCTTCAATGCCTTGATGCCGGCATCTCCAATGCCGCCTGAATATTGGGTTGGCACCGGTTCAAAGTACTCCGCGTCCTCGCCGACCGGCTTGCCATCCTTAATGATGCCCGGATTCAGATCGTGCATGATCACAACGTCGAATTCCCTGGCCAGACGTCCCCGCTTAATGTCCTCGTTTCGGAGGACCTTGTATTCGAACCCGAAATCCTCGAGCACGAACTTGAGCCAGCCGAACGGCTCGTTCTCGAGATACGGGGCAAAGACGCCAATGCGAATCTGCTTCAGGGGCTTCGTCTGGCCTATGTCCGCGGCGTTGATGTTCGTGAACTCAAGCCCCAAGCCGGCTGCTAGCTCCCTTACCTTGGCTATCACGGGCCCGGGATTCTTGCCCAGGGCGACCAGGATGGTCCCGGGCTCGGTGGGTTTGGCAGGTGCAGCGGCTCCCGCCGTCACCGTCGAGAGAGCCAGGCGGGCCTTGAGGGCTCGGTTTGCGAAACAATACGCACCCAGCGATCTCCTCGATACGGCCAGGTAATCGGTTGCGGAAGCGGGGAGCGTGCTCGCGGCGCTTTCGATGGCCTTGACCGGCTGGGTTCGCACGTCGAAGTGGTTGGCGACCTCAATCGCATCCACGCCCATCTTCAGAGGCATGGTCCACGCGGTCGCGTCATACGGGCGAAGCGGCGGCGCCTCGGGAGCAATCCGGATTTCTGGATAGAACTGCCGCTCGAGCATGTCCTTCGCATACGGGCGATAGGGCTGCGAAAGGAAGATTATGTATGAACCAGCAGGGAGGGTCCGGCCGTCCACTACAAAGTCAGATGTTGCTTGATTGACTTCCACACCACCCAGCATCAGGCGCTCGATCATTCTTCGCCGGGTGAACTCGTCGCGCGACGGGGGCACCACGTACGCGTAGGGCTTTTCGGTCTCGCCCTTGGCTATTGCCGCAAGACTCATCCGGTACACATTCTCAAGCAGAGGCTCCTTGTTGCGCGAGCACGCCTGGACCGCCCCCACCACGGCGGCCAGATCGTAGTTCATGATGTCCTTGAGATGCCACCACCCGCCGGGCCAGGGATCCGGGAAATTGGCGAGCCGCGTGTACTTGGGGAAGCCCGTGCCCCACGCTCCCAGCTCGCTGGGGTCGACGTAAACGGGCGTCGCAATACGGCAGGATGCGGCCTCGGTCAAGATGCTTATGATGTTGTGCCACATCGGAGTCATCGACGCTGCCCCTTCCCACCAGCCGGGGTAGGTGGAGCTATGGATGACGCCGCTCAAGCCGTCCTCTTGGAGCTTCAGATGCATTCCAGCGGAGACCAGTTCGATCTCGCGCCAGAGCAGCGGGTCGAGATTGGGATTCACCGGGTCGGAATAGGGCGGGACAAATAGGCGCGCTCCAGTCATCCACATTTGGTGATGATCCATGACCACTTGGGGTACCCAGGTGTCGTACATCACCTGGGAAATCAACCGAGTCTCCCGCAGATTGAACATGTACCAGTCGCGGTTGTTGTCGTGCCCAGCGTACGGATGATAGAGGTAGGGGACGGCGCCGCCGTCGTACTCGGTGCCTTTCCACCGCTTGTAATACTCGACTGTCATATCGTGGCCGTCAGGATTGGTCGACGGCATGATTAGCAAGATGACGTCCTTGAGGTAGGGCACGATGGCCTGGTCCCCGCTGGCTATTCGGTACGCCAGATCGAGCGCCATCTGAGTGGCGGCAATCTCGTCGGAATGGATGGACGACATGTCCAGCACGATGACCTTGCCTTCTCGGGCCAACGCTCGCGCCTGGTCGTCCGACACGCCCCGGGCGTCCCGCAATGTGCGGGTGATCTCACGGTAGCGATCCAGGCCCGGCATGTTGGCAGGGTCGGTAGCCACGGCCATCAAGAGCCGCCTGCCGAGGGTCGTCTCTCCGAGATCGAGGACCTTGATCCGGCCCGACGCCGACGCAAGGTAGGTGTAGTATCTTGAGATCTCGGCATAGTCGGCCAGCACGCCGTCGCCCCCGATTTCCTTGCCCAGGAACTCCGATGGGGACTTGATGGGTGCGGCAAGGCAGTTGGGTGCCAGCGCCAGCCATGATGCGAGCCCGGCGAGAATGAGGACTGCGAGGAGCGTACCCAGCTTCAATTCCGACCTCCTTGTTGGGGTGCGCACCATTCTATCGGCTGGTGGGCACATCTTCAAGGTGTTTGGGGATTGCCTCGCTGCAGGTGTTCGGGCCTCGCCGCCGGTAACACTTCAGTTGGAACTTCACGCCTTCCGGGCTATCCGGCTGCCTCGGCTCCTGTTGGTAGGGAGGGATGGCGAGCGGCAGGGATCTGCCCGTAACGAGCTGAAGCCAGACAGAATCTAGATTGAGGGGAGGGCGACCGAGTTCAGGGTGAGGTGCTTGGCAGAGTAGCGGTCGCCGATAATCCGGTAGCACGCGAGATAGAAGTGGTACTTGCCGACCGAGAAGCGGATCACGTTAGGCCCGACGCGGCTGGGGCGTGCCACCCGCTTGCCGCCCTTGGCCACCGCCACGATCAGCGAGGTCCTCGGGTGGAATCCCATCTCCTTTAGAGGCGAGGCCCACTCCGGGATATTGATCTCATCGGCCCGGCTGTAGTTCCAGCCTTTGTGCATCTTGAGCTCGTCAACATCCCGGTAGGGATGGGTGTGGAAATCGCCCACGATGTCGAGCTGCGGGAAGAGGTGCCGCGCCACGTCCATCTGGGCTTCAAGACTCCTCAGGTCGTAGGTCACTTTGTTGGAGTAGCCCTCCGCGCGCAGTTGGATGTGGACGCTATCGATGTGGAGATAGCTTATGGTGTGGCGGCCGTGAGCCTGGCGCTTCTCTTCGGTCGACTTGGTCGATCCGAAGCAGATCCCAAAGGTCTCGGTGTACTTAAGCCCCCGGCCCTTCGGCACAGCGTATGCCTCGAGGGCAACCAGCACGATGTCCTCGATGGCGCGGTCATCCAGCCAGATCACGACCTCCTCGTGATCCTCGTCAACGTCGAACTGCCATTTGACCTGGGTCTCGGTCAGCAGCTTGCGGTAATCTTCGCGCGTGTACCGGACCTCAGTCCAGAGCTGCTCCAGGCAGAGGAGCTCGCGAGGGTGGAGCTCCCAGCTGAAGGACAGGGTTCGCCGACTGGTACCGTAAATGCGGTTTTCGTACCAGGCCTTGCATAGCCTGAAGTCGTCGTCGCGCAGGTCTTTCCGCAGCCGCCTGAGGATCGAAACGAGCCGGCGGTCGGGGAGATTGTCGTGCGGAGTCTTGCCGCTCATCAGGGTCGCGAGGAGCTGCCTCAAGAGATGCCCTCTCACGCGCCAAGACGGACGGTTGCCCAGCACCTCAGTCTGGTAGGCATCCACCAAACCACGGTACTTGCTAACGACTCGGCAGTACCTCGGAAGCCTTGCCATGATTTCGTCTCCCTGTTCCAGCCAGAATTAACCTATTAATCGGCACGCCGCCCGTCAATATCCAGTTCGGAGCGCCGGATTCTTGGTGGGTTCGCCAAATCGCCAGAGAGCAGCGATTATATGCCACATCAGCTCCTTGACCGATCCCCGTAATGCCCGTCACACCAAGGGCTGGCTGGGTTCTGCGGCGCCCGGTGCCGGCTGTGATCAGAGCTGCGGCGGAGAAGACTAGGGGAAGACTAAGGGAAGGCCGGCGACCGACACTGGGGTGGCTGAGGCACGGTGCCGTGTGCAGCAGGCTGCCGCCCGGGCCCGATAGGGCTTGACATGCCAAAAAAGGTGTGCTATACTACAAAACAGAAAGAAAGAGAGGTGATGTCGGCGGTAGCTTGCTAGAGGCTGGGCGCTTTCGGGCCCAGAACGAGTCGTAACGGCGAAGGTGGTTGGATGTACCTCTGGCGAGCAGTCACAGCCGACTTGCTTTTCCACCCTCCACGGGTGGAATTTGTTTTGCCCCCCATCATAGGGTTCGCCACGGCGGTTTCCCAGATCGCCCTCCTCAAGAAGCACGGGCTTCGGCTTCGTAAGGGGCTCGGCCAGCATATCCTGACAGATGACAACGTGGCCGGGAAGATCACCAGCGCGCTTGGCCTGCGCGGCGATGAAGGGGTGATCGAAATCGGTCCGGGGCTTGGCGCCCTGACGATGCGGCTTCGGGAGCAAGCCTCGCAGGTCGTGGCTGTCGAGATCGACCGGAGATTCGCATCCACGCTGCGGGCTGAGTTGGAGGGAGCCGGGACAGCCGGCAATGTCGAGATCATCGAGGACAACATCCTCAAGGTGGATCTGGCCGAGCTCACTGGTGCCTACCCGGAAATCAAGACTTGGAAAGTGGTTGGCAATCTTCCCTACTACATCACCAGCGCTATCCTGCTCATGCTGGTCGAGGCGAGATGTCACTTCACCTCAGCGATAATCACGGTCCAGGACGAGTTCGCGAGGCGCCTGGTTGCTGGTCCCGGTTCCAAGGATTACTCTTCCCTTTCCATATACGTTCAGTACAGGTTCAAGCCGGAGATTCTGTTTACCATAAAGCCGACGAGTTTCTTCCCACGTCCCGACGTGCGGTCAGCCGTCGTACGTCTTCAAGTGCTCGAGCGTTCAGGCCTGCGGATCGAAGACGAGGGGCTTTTCTTTCAGACTATTCGGGCGGCGTTCGGGCAAAGGCGAAAGACCCTGAGAAGGAGCCTCAGGATGATACCAGGGCTAACGCCAGATACTATTGGCGAGCTGGACCGCACGTCGGGCGTGGGACTTGATAAGAGGCCTGAAGACATTTCTATTGACGACTTCGCCAACCTTTCCAACGCCATAAAGGATGTTGTTGGGTGAGGCAGGGGCACATGGCGGCACCAGATTTGACTAGAGCTGCGGCTGTATTGGTGTTTGCGGGGGCGAGCTTAGCACTTGCCTTGCTCGGGGTCGCTCTGCCTGCCGCCGCCGATGATACTGATACCGGCGGGGGTCAGGACAGCACCGCGGCCGCGGACACGACCAGCATGCAGGCGGCACCGGAGGCTGGCCTCAACACCGCCGGGCAGCCGTTATGGGAAGCTCATCCTGCAGAGAACTTCAAGGTCACGAAGAGCAAGGACGTCACCAACTGGGACAATTCCATCACGCTTGCCAAGCAGCTGTCGAGCAAGCTTAGCCTCAACCTTAGCGGCACGGTAACCGCTCGTGAGAATAGCACGCTTAACAAGTCGGATGCCAGCAACGGTGCGAGCGCCATCTTGAAGTACCAGCTGAACAACAACATCACCTTCTCGACGACATACAGCAGCAATGTCAGTGCCTATCGATATGCTCTGAGCCGCAATGCTCCCGCGGACCGCCGCAAGGGCGAAGACGTAAGCGTGGCTGGGGAGCTATCGCGGAAACTGCTCGATGCGGTCGATGTCAACGTCAAGGCCAGTGGCGGCTCGACTTCCAACTCCTTCCAGGCCATGAGCAATGACGGTCGGAGGGTCGATCTCACAGCGGCAGTGAGCTACGCTCCGGGTGCGCTCCGGACCTCGGCCAGCTTCACGGGCAAGCGCCTGTTTCAAGACTCAAGAGTGGATTCGGGCGGCGCGTCGGTGTTCACTAGCCAGGACAACACTTTCTCCAAGAACCTCGCGCTGTCGCTGTCCTACGACATGCTGCCCGGTGTAAGGCTGGGCATGGATGCATCCAACAACGAGGATCAGCGGCAGCACCCGGATCCCGCCCAGAAACTGCAGGAAACGGAGAGCAAGAAATCGCAGAGTGCCTCGGTCACTTCCAGCTTCGACATGTGGAAGAGGCTAACCTGGGACATGGCAGTCAAGTTCAACTCATCCAAGAATCGGTACAAGCTGCGCAGTGTCAGTAACAGCAAGAGCAATGGGGCTGATCTCACGGCGAGCGCCAAGATCACACCGTGGCGGGCTGCTACGGTGAGCCTCGGAGGCGAGCGTGAGGTTACCCGGGACGAGTACGTGACCGCGGACACCGGGAACAGCCTGCACAAATCCTTGAGCTGCAATGTGAGCCAAGGGCTTGGCTCCAAGGTGGA